>NZ_JAVDWS010000075.1:0-1010 GCF_031457395.1 Algoriphagus sp. 4150 | reverse complement strand
AATAATCGGAAATTTTCCGATTATTGTGCGATATTGTGACAATAATATGGAGTTTGAAGATCTTTTATTTAGATACCAAGAGGAACCACTAACGAGGCAGGTTATTCTGTCTCTATTGAAGAAATATAAGAGGCCGAATGATAAAATTTCTGAATTGATAAAGGCCGGATGGCTGATTGGTTTGAAAAATGGCTTGTATGTTCCTGGACCAAAAAGTAAACTGATGTTGCCTGAGTCCCTTCTGATTGCAAATCACCTGTGGGGGCCGAGTTATGTCTCCATGGAATCAGCCCTTTCTTATTGGGGATTTATACCTGAACGGGTCTTTGAAACCAGTTCAGTAACTGTTAAATCTTCTAAGCTATTCAAGACAGAACTTGGAAGATTCAGCTATAAGCATACTTCATTGCCTTATTATTCTTTTGGTATCAGAACGGTTGATATTACCCCAAAGCAGGCAGTGATGATTGCTTCACCTGAAAAGGCTATTTGTGACAAAATTGCTATGACAACCAGACTGAATTTGAGAAGTATCAAACAGGCAATGGAATTTTTAACAGAGGACATGAGAATTGACGAAGACTTAATTGGAGGGTTGAACCTAGATGTGATCGAAACCTGGATTTCGGATGCTCCAAAGCAAAACAGTCTTCAGATACTCATCAAAACAATCCGAAATTTATGATAAAGGAGTGGCTGGAGGAATATCATCCCAAATCACAGGAGGAGGCATTTTCCGCTTTACGTGAAATCATGCAGGAGGTGGCTTTGGCAGGATTGCAGCGTGCGGGTTTTTTTGAGAAAGCCGCATTTTATGGAGGAACGGCCTTAAGGATTTTTTATGGACTGGAAAGATTTTCCGAAGATCTTGACTTTTCACTGGTGGATGTTGATCCTGATTTTTCACTGGATAGTTACTTTGAAGCAATCATTACGGAATTTGATGCTCTTGGGATGAAGGTCACGATTGCTGAAAAGAAAAAGCAGAAAGAGTCAAGTATAGATTCAGC
>NZ_JAVDWS010000074.1:0-1012 GCF_031457395.1 Algoriphagus sp. 4150 | reverse complement strand
CACTTGTCATTTCCCCCAATTCAAATACCACCGGAATATGGTATGCATTCGTCCCTTGTTCAAATTGTTCGATAAACCATAATCGCTCCTGAGCAAACGATAAAACAGACTCTCGCTCAGCTATCTGATAGATATAGGGTTGAATTGACTGGTCACTGAGAACCCAATTATACACCAGTATTTTTAAAATCTCGTCTTTATATTTCCGAAGCTTTATCATGATTTCTAAAACATCGTTCTCCTCTGAAGAAGATTTAAACCTTGTCTTATTGTCTTGAACCCAAAGCCAGACACCTTGCTTGTTTGCCTCGTATATGGCTTTCAATGCCTCCTGCATATTAGAATTATCTTTCATCTGTACAATGATGTTATTCTCAAAAATGAAATTCAATTTCCACAACCAATCAAGCTCGTCAATCTCCATGAAATCTTAAAATGATTTAACGTGTCATTTCATATTGATTTCTTAAACTGTCCAATCAACAGTGTCAATGTTATTGGATAATGCCTCAAATCTATGGACCAATTCGTTAATGGAAGAATATTTAAATATCTCCGAAACATTTATACTATATCCTAGGATTTTACTCATTTGATGCGATACTTGTATTGCAGTAATAGAATTCCCTCCTATTCTAAAGAAATTGTCAGTAACGCTCACCCTCTTCAATCCTAGTACCTGTTGCCATACAGCGCACAGAGTTTTCTCCACATCCGTTAAGGGCGCGACATATTCCTCCTGTAACATTTCGACCATTGGTAATTGTCGATAATCTATTTTACCATTTAACGTCAGGGGTAATTCATCCATCACAATGTAGTGACTAGGCACCATATAGGAAGGCAAATACCTTATAATCTGCTGATTAATACAATGTGACAAAGGAATCTCCCCTAAGTGGCTATCAGATTTTACTTTTGTTTTATTAAGGACGAGATAGGCAACGAGCTGATTGTCCTGTATAGTGGTCAAGGTCTTCTCAACACCTTCTATGCGTGCAAGTTTAGAGGA
>NZ_JAVDWS010000073.1:0-1077 GCF_031457395.1 Algoriphagus sp. 4150 | reverse complement strand
ATATGACTGCTAAGCTTCCCGCCCTTCAAAACGGCAATGGAATTGAGGCCGGAAATATAGAGTGCAGGGTAACTCCCCGCGATCAGTCCTGTCGCCAATACAATACTCAACAGGGTAAGAATAAAGCCTAAATTGAAGTTAAGAGTGAGTTGCTTTTCAGTGAGGACATTGAACTGAGGCAATAACAGTGTAACCAGTAAAATGGCTACAACTAAGGATATTAAAGCCATAAATGTGGATTCTCCCAAATACTGTAAAACCAGGGTGCCTCTTTGGGCTCCAATTGCTTTTTTGACTCCCAATTCTTTAATTCTTCCGGAAGCTCTGGCCGTAGAAAGATTCATAAAATTAATGCAGGCAATAAAAAGGATGAATAGGGCTATGAGGGAGAATAATTTCACATACTCTATCCGTCCCCCGGCTTGGACTCCATTTTCGTATTGATTGTATAGGTATGTATCTGAAAACTTGGCGGCAAAAGGGGATCGGTGATCGCTCTGACCATTCGTCTTTACTTTGACATAATCCGCAATCTTTTCGTTAAACCGGGCTATGTCTGTATTTTCCTTTAGGAGAACAAATGTACTGGGGCCTGAATTACCCCAGCTTGTCACACTTGGAAAATCATCTTTGAATGATTCAAAAGTTGAGACAAAATCGAATTGAAGGGATGATCGCGGCGAAATATCCCTGAATACACCGGAAATCCGGTATTGCTTGAGATGCTGCCATTCCACCATTTTACCAACCGCATTATCGGTGGAACCATATAGCTTCAGAGCTAGATTTTCTGATATAACAACGGAGTTTTTATCATTCAATACTTGAGTTTGATTCCCCTGTATCACTTCAAATGAAAACATGTTGAAAAAATCGGGATCTGCAAACAATCCTCTTGTCTTGACATCATTATCCTCAACGGAGAGAATGTAATCACCGATCCGGTTGGTTGTGGTGGTCACAGCATGGATAACTTCCGGCATTTCTCTGGCTATGGCTTCCGCCATAGGTCCTGAAGTCGATTGTCTGGTGATAGTCGTGCCACCTTGGTCTACATTCTCCAATATCTGATACAGC
>NZ_JAVDWS010000072.1:0-1333 GCF_031457395.1 Algoriphagus sp. 4150 | reverse complement strand
TTTCATATGTTTATAATTTTTCTGTCACTTCATTTTTATATTTTTAGGTAAGGGTAAGAAAACGCTAAGAAGTTAAATTTTCATATTCATGCTCGCGGCAATACTCCTGTGTGCTTAGCGCCTGATGTCAATTTCATCTACGGGGTTTCGCTGCTTTCACAACGATGTTTCAACCTCCAGTAAAAAACGACCTTTGTTCTTTTATGCTACCATTTCCCTATTTATTTCAACTCCAAGTTCCCTGAGTCTGTCCAGGTGATGTTGGATCTGTCTGTCCTTCTTCCGGCTTTCCAAGTATTCTGCACCGAGTTCTTTGTATGCTGTTTTGTCCTTCAGGATGAAGTAGGCCGCTATCAGGATCTTGTGTCCCACTGCTATCAGCGCCTTTTTTTTACCTCTTCTTCCTACCAGACTATCATACTTGCTCCTCAGATAAGTTTTCTTGGTCCGTGTTGCCGCCCAGGCAAACTGTGTGAGTACTGATTTTAAATATTTGTCCCCGTGGGTGCTCCTGCTACTTTTTTTTTACCGCCCGATTCATTGCTGCCCGGACTCATCCCCGCCCAGGAGGCCAGATGCTGTTCATTGGGAAACCTCTCCATATCATTGCCTATCTCAGCCAGAATGTAAGCGGCCCCGTCTTTGCCTACCCCGGGAATCGTCTCCAAAAGTTTTGCATCAAGTTCCAGTTCATTCTCCCTGAGCATCTTTTCAATCTGGCCATCCAGTTTGGCAATCAGCCGTTCTTTATCGGTGATCGATTCCCTGATGGACTGAAGCATAAACCGGTGGTGGGAAGACAATTTCCCCCTTAGGGACGCCGCAAGTTCTTCTTTGCTACAGCGCATTTTCCCGTGGCGGAACTTTACAAGTTCATCCACATCTTCATTTCCATCAACCAGTGCGTTGACGATCTTGGTGGCCACGACCCCACCCATGTCGCTGACCACACTCGAGAGTTTGATGTTGGCATCTTCGAGTATCTTCTGGATCCTGTTTTTTTCCGAAGCTACGTGGTTGATTATTTTGCGCTTGTAACGGGTCAGGTCGCGCATCTCCCGTATCGGCTTTGGTGGGATAAAACTGCCTTTCAACAACCCGCAAAGCAGCAGCTTGGCAATCCACTTGCTGTCCTTCTTGTCGGTCTTGTGCCCGGGCACGTTCTTGATATGGCGCGCATTGACCAGAATGACCTCAAAATCTTCTTCCAATACGTTGAAAACAGGTTTCCAGTAGACACCCGTACTCTCCATGGCAACATGGGTCACACGGTTCTCTTTCAACCAGTCCCGAAGCTGTTCAAGCGATCCGGTAAAGCCATCATAAGAACGGG
>NZ_JAVDWS010000071.1:0-1398 GCF_031457395.1 Algoriphagus sp. 4150 | reverse complement strand
TGACCTTACCTGATTTTGGTTGTCACATTCTTGTCTTCCGGACAGTTAAGTTAAGTGATTGTTTTACTATTCTCTTTCTTGGTTGTTCAGGGTTACGCGGTTTTAGCATTAAGATGTGGGCGATAGTAGGTACGCCCATCAGTTTTGTTTTAAATTCAAGGGGAGAAAGGCCTTTAAGTATGGTCTTTTTTCTTTTGCTGTTGTGATCAATAACAGCCTTTCGTTGACATTCCCTCAATTCTTCCAGTGTCCTTGGTTTCCAGTAATTTAAGTAACCATTATTTATCAGATCATTCGTTTTCTCAGCATAGGGATTCTCGAAGGAATACATGCACATACTCTGAAGGACTCCATGGCGGTTGCATAAGTTCTTGTAGATACCGCTTTCATATTGCTTGCCTCCGTCACTATGGTGAATCATTCCGTTTAGTTTTATCCCTTTACCCTTGGCTCTATTTACTGCCTTGCGCATAACTTCCTCATACTTATTCGCTTCATTGGAAGCATAAGCTCCGTAACCGACAATTTCCTGGCTGTACACATCGGTGATATAGATGGTGTAAAGTTTACTATATCCATATAGATAATGTGCCATGTCCCCTTGCCATACCTGGTTGATCCCATTCACTTCTTTCTCTACCAGAAGATTGGGGAATTCCCGGGTGCCGGACTGTGTGGCCCTGCCATACCGTTTTGGATATCTGACACGGTAACCCAGAGCCATAAACAGCTCGATGCTTTTATCGCGTCCAATGGGCAGTTGATTACCAAACTCTGCATACATACGCCGGCAACCTTGACTCGGGCAGCGTTTACGGACTTTACGCAAGTTTTGATCTGCCAGCTGAATGATTCTGTCTTCCAGCTCCGCCTTATTCACTGTGTTTTTATAATAGGCCTGTCGGCTAAATCCCATCAGTTCACAGGCAGATTTGATGCTATAAGAATAGGAATGGATCATTTCTTCTGTGACTTTGACACTTGATCTCCAAAACTTTTTTTTAGATCCACACGATATTCATCTGAAGCCTTTTCCACAATAATCCGGTATAAATCCGCCTCCAAAGATTTACGGCCAAGGGCTGCCTCAAGCTCCTTTATGCGGCTTCTCAACTCCTGGGACTTGTTTTCTTGACTGTCTTTTTCCATGACCATTCTTGTTCCTTTTTTTAAGGTAGCAGAATATTTATACAGCCAATTATAAACCGTCTGTTTTCCACCTATTTCATATTCACGAACGGCCTCGATGACCGTTAGCTCCCTACGTTCTATCTGCCCAACAATCTGCTTACGAAGTTCTAAACTGAAAATACGTTGGGGCTTTAGTTGAAATCCTTTTTTCATCTTAATTGGTTTTTTGTCCCAACAAAATGTGTCAACTTTATTCAGGGAGTATCA
>NZ_JAVDWS010000070.1:0-1423 GCF_031457395.1 Algoriphagus sp. 4150 | reverse complement strand
TCAGGATGTGCCAGAACTTCCTTCAAAAGCAGGTCCAGCATACCCATGTGAGCCCTGGCTTTCTCTTCATTTAAATAATAACCATCATAGCGCAAAGTAACAGTGAGCGTGTCGTCGTGCTCGTAGGATAAAATCGTCAGAGGATAATCGGCCTTCTCTACAAAGTTCCGCATACTAATCCGGCCATCCATACCCTCTCCTTTCGGGATCGGATAATTTTCAAACACAAACAGGCTATGAAACAGCCGGCGACCATCTCGTTGAAGTTTGGCAAGATCGGCAAAGCTATGGGTATTCAACATCGTAACCCCTTCCTGAATCCGGTGAAGCTGTGTAAGGATCGTGGCATCATTGTTCCAGTCCACTATCAGCGGAAGGGTATTGATATACAAACCAACACTCTCCTCAATCCCTTCAACAGGAAGATCACGGCCCGACACCGTCGTCCCAACGATACTTTGAGTGCTGCCGCTGTAAACCTGCAATAGCTTATGCCATATAAACTGCACCATCACATTGATCGTGATCCCTTCCCGCTGACTGAAAGCCTTCAATGATTTATACGTGGATCCACCAATGGTCAGCACGCTCGTGGCTCCTTCCCTTACCTGCTTATAACTATCAAGGTCGATCCCCTCACTCAGTAAGCCACTTATATCGGTGGCACCCTCGACCTTTTCCAATACCTTATTCCAATACGGAAGCAAACCACCCTTGTTCTTACTGATGTATTCTTGCGCCAACAGGTAACTCCTGTCTTCCTCAATATTTATCTCCTTATTACTCCTCAGAGCATTATAATAACGCTCCACACTGCCCAGTAAGACAGAACCACTCCATCCATCGGACACACTATGATGTTCTGTCTTCAACACCGTATAATAATCCTCCGACTGCTTTATTATATGAAGCCGTAACAACGTAGGCTTGGTAAGATCAAATCCCCGTTTCCTGTCTGCAACCTGGATGGCTTCTATCGCAACATCTTTCGAATGCTGGTCGGGAAGACCACTGATGTCATGCAATGAATATTCCAGATGACCTCTCTTATAAACTATCTGGATAATCTCTTCCTTCCAGTTAAAGCCAGTCCGAAGCACCGGATATTGTTCTATACATTTCTGCCAAGCCTCCAGATAAACATGTACCTCTATCTTCTTATGATAGTCATACAGAACCTGGACACGATAAGCATCATCATCATCCTGGCTTAATGCATGATAGATAAAACCCTGCTGTAAACTGCTCGCCGGATAGATATGTGCTATCTCGTTTCCGGAGGACCGGCTGCTTAAATACAATTCATCCAGTATCAGCCGGCTTATTTTAACATTCTTAAAATCACTGGGGGTATAACTAGCCCCTTCACGATCCAGCTTCTCTTCACAATGATGGATGATCGCCTTCAGGTGAGACTCCAGAC
>NZ_JAVDWS010000069.1:0-1437 GCF_031457395.1 Algoriphagus sp. 4150 | reverse complement strand
TGCAAGTCTGGAGTCTCACCTGAAGGCGATCATCCATCATTGTGAAGAGAAGCTGGATCGTGAAGGGGCTAGTTATACCCCCAGTGATTTTAAGACCGTTAAAATAAGCCAGTCACTATTGAGTCGTTTACAATTTGAAAAGCAATCCGATGAGGAATAAAATCTCAAACCTATATCCTGCAAATAGCCTACAACAGGGTTTTATTTATCATTCACTAACTCAAACAGAAAATGATATTAATATTCTGCAGCAACGATATGATTACTACCAACCTCTTGATGTTGATAAATATGTGACCGCTTGGCAGATGTGTGTTGCTCAATACCCTATTTTACGGACAGCGTTTAATTGGGAAGAGGATGTTATTCAAGTGATATATCAAGAAGGAAATCTTTCTTATAATTTTTATGATATCAGTGAGCTTTCAGCGCCAGATGAAAAGGAACGCAGCATCGATGCTATTGGACTGCACGATCGGGAAAAGAAATTTGATTTAACAAAACCGACACTATTCCGATTGCACGTTATTAAGCAGGCAGCCGACTGCTATACGGTGATTAAAACGATTCATCATATTGTAACAGATGGATGGAGTGCACCTAGACTATTAAATAGTGTACACGAATATTACCATGAGCTTATTTCTAATAGAATGCCCGTTATCAAAGAAGATGTTGCTTATCTGGAAGCTCAGGAATACATCAGTAAAGCAAAAAAAGATACCTTCGATTATTGGAATAAGAAGCTTTTTGATGTTGATACATCCAATGATATTAATCCATTACTGAGTAGGCCGATGGATTTGACAACCAGTCACAAGGTGGGGCAGGAGACGGCTATAACTATGTTGGAAATTGAGGGGAAGACATATGATGCTCTTAAAATGTTTAGTCTATCTAAAGGAATTACACTCAATGTTATTGTTCAGTTTATTTGGCATAAATTATTACAAGTGTATAGCAATAGTAGATATAGTGTTGTGGGAACGACAGTTTCCGGCCGAGACCTTCCGATCGCGGATATAGAACACAGTGTAGGGCTTTATATTAATACTCTTCCATTGGTTATTGATTGGGATAACAAGAATACAATAGAATATCAATTGTATCGGATTCAGGACCAGGCTGTTGAAATGAATACAAATAGTTTCGCGGATCTTGCGAAATTGCAAAAAGGAGGAGAGAGATTGTTTCATAGCCTGTTTGTGTTTGAAAGTTATCCTATTCCTAAAGAGAGCGACTATGTTCTAAAATTTGTCGCTAAAAATGTTTCCGAGAAAATAAATTATCCGTTGGGTGTTTTGGCCTATGAGCATAATAATGTTCTTTCAATATACTTACACTATGATGGTTATTATTTAAATGAAGAGAAAGCCAGGGCTCACATGGGTATGCTGGACCTGCTTTTGAAGGAAGTTCTGGCACATCCTGAGAAGC
>NZ_JAVDWS010000068.1:0-1443 GCF_031457395.1 Algoriphagus sp. 4150 | reverse complement strand
TGACTCGTCCTAAAAATAGTTTACAGGTTATCGTTTAAATCCAGGTACTGATTGACTGTTTCTGCTAGTCCTTTTATTGGTTTACAAGTGTACGGTTTTTGGGATAATAGTTTTTCCACAATCGATCTGTTTTTTGATTGGTTTGGTGGATTTCCTCAGGAGTTTTGTTTCCAATACTCATATGTGGTCTTTCTTGGTTGTAGAGATTGACTACTTGGGAAAGCAACTCATTTGCTTCTTGAATGGAATTCACTTCATAGCAATCCAGGTATTCTCCTTTAACAATTCCGTTGATCCTTTCAGCCAATGCATTTTCTAACGGGTCACCGTTTTCGGTCATACTGATCGCTATACCGTTGTCCTGTAATAACTTGACATACTCTTTACAGCAATATTGGATTCCACGGTCAGAATGATGGATTAAACCTTTTACCGGCTGTTTTAACTGATCCAAAGCCATTTGAAGGGCATGGATTGATGATTCCGCTTCCAGCGATTCACCCAGATGATAACCTACGATCTTATGTGAGAACACATCGGTTACAAAACTGATGTAAAGAAACTTATTCTCAAACCTCCAATAAGTAATATCGCTAACCCATAACTGATTGATTCCCCCAGCAATAAACTCTCGGATCAGGTTTGGATATTTTCGAAGCCAATGACTTGAATAAGTCGTAGTTACCCGTCTGTTTCGACGGCGGATCAACAACTGATTTGCTGCCAACAGATCAAACAGCGCATCTCTGCCCATCTTGATCTGGTGATCGAACATGAAAGCTTCCAGCTTCACCAGGAGCTTACGGCATCCCATTTTTTTATGGGATTTTCTGATCCGTAACACCTCCTTGATCACAAGCTCCTGTTCAAAGCCGGTTTCTTCCTTCTGCCAATAATGCTGATAATAGGCCTGTCTGGTCATACCAAATAATAAACACAAACGACTCAGGGCCTGTCGCCGATGTCTTTCCTTTAAGGTGGATATTACTTGGTGTCGGACTTTTTTCTGATCGGAATTTTCAGTTCCTTTTCTGCAATTTCGATCATCAGATCATAGCCTTCGGCTTTCAGTTGGGCATCCTTAAGCTGACGCTCTAGCTCTTTGATGCGTTTTTGAAGGTCTCTTGGATCTTGCAGGGTGTCTTTGGTCGCCAAAACGGGTAGTTCTTCTCTGGTAAAACCTGAAGATAAATATCTTTTAATTGGATTTTCGATTTTATCAGAATAACCTAACATCCGCATCCATTGAAGTATTTTTCCATGTTCTTCCGCTTGTCCAGTATACTTCTTCCAAATCTCAACTTTAGAGTAATTCCCCGAAAGATACTCTTTGATCATTTCTTCACGCTCTGCCCAACTCAGAGATCCTATGCCCCTTGTTTTTTTTTCTTTTTGTCGTTTCATAGTAGTTTACTTTGTGTAAACTCAATTCAGGACGAGTCA
>NZ_JAVDWS010000067.1:0-1555 GCF_031457395.1 Algoriphagus sp. 4150 | reverse complement strand
TTTCATCTGTTTATAATTGTCTGTTAATTCATTTTTATATTTTTAGGTAATGGTAAAAAAACGCTAAGAAGTTAAATTTTCATCTACATGCTCGCGGCAATACTCCTGTGTGCTTAGCGCTTGATGTCAATTTCATCTACGGGGTTTCATTGTTGAAGCAATGATGTTTCAACCTCCAGTAATGACCGACCTTTGTTTTTTATGCTACCATTTCCTTGTTTATTTCAACTCCAAGCTCCTTGAGTTTATCCAGGTATCGTTGGATCTGTCTGTCCTTTTTTCGGTTGTCCAAGTATGCTGCCCCGAGTTCTTTGTATGCTGTTTTGTCCTTGAGGATGAAGTAGGCCGCTACCAGGATCTTATGTCCTATTGCTACCAGCGCTCTTTTTTTACCTCTTCTTCCTACCAGACTTTCATACTTGCTTCTCAGATAAGTTTTCTTGGTCCGTGTTGCTGCCCATGCAAATTGCGTGAGCATAGATTTTAAATATTTATCCCCGTGGGTGGTCCTGCTACTTTTTTTTTACCGCCCGATTCATTGCTGCCCGGGCTCACACCTGCCCAGGAGGCTAAGTGCTGTTCATTTGGAAAGCGGCTCATGTCATTGCCAATCTCAGCCAATATGAAAGCAGCTCCGTCTTTGCCCACTCCGGGAATCGTTTCCAAAAGCTTGGCGTCCAGTTCCAGCTCATTGGCTTTGAGCATCTTTTCAATCTGCTCATCCAATTTGGCGATCAGCCGTTCTTTTTCATCTATCGATTCCTTTACCGTCTGAAGCATAAACCGATGGTGGCCCGTTAGTTTGCCCCGCAGTGAAGCAGCCAGCTCTTCTTTGGTGCAATGCATTTTTCCGTGATGAAATTTGACCAATTCATCCACATTTTCCTCCCCATCAATCAGTGCCTTGATGATCTTGGTAGCCACGGCCCCGCTCATGTCGCTGACCACACTCGAAAGCTTGATGTTGGCATCTTCGAGTATCTTTTGAATCCTGTTCTTCTCCGAGGCAACTTGGCCGGTTACTTTCCGCTTGTAGCGGGTTAAGTCACGCATCTCCCGGATGGGCTTGGGCGGGATGAAGCTTCCTTTCAACAATCCGCAAAGCAACAGCTTGGCAATCCACTTGCTGTCCTTCTTGTCGGTTTTGTGGCCGGGTACGTTCTTAATATGCCGGGCATTGACCAGAATGACTTCAAAGTCTGCTTCTAAAACATTGTAGACAGGTTTCCAATAGACCCCCGTACTCTCCATGGCCACATGGGTAACACCATTTTCTTTCAACCAATCCCGAAGTTGTTCAAGCGACTCGGTAAACCCATCGTAAGAACGGGTGTCTTCCTTCAGTCCTGCGCCCTTGATGGTGGCTACGATCAGATTTTTGTGGACATCTATCCCACAACCTCTTTCTATGAGCTGATCAAAGTTTACAGTTTGAGTGTTCATGACTGTTTAATTTTTTTCCGATTGATTTTTACGAGAAGGATTGATGCTGGGATATAATCATTCCCCTGTGTGTCGTCCGCCCGTCATGGGTATTTCATCTGTTTATATTTTG
>NZ_JAVDWS010000066.1:0-2074 GCF_031457395.1 Algoriphagus sp. 4150 | reverse complement strand
AAATAACTCCACTTCTTCCTGACAACCAACCTATTGTCACCAGCTGTCAGTATATAATTTCGCTACTGGCAGAATCCCGTATATTCATATTTTTTAATATAGCCTATCCAACTTCCTCTTCTTTCTCAGATTTGTTCATCCAAAAGGATGCTGAGCCAAACCAGATTACCGTTCCGACCAGCATCAAGGTTTTGGAAAGATCAGGGGTGATTATCCCATTCAAAACCAAGAAAGAAGGGAAGAGTGTCAATGCTAAAGCAGCGAATGATATGATTTTTAATACGATTTTCATAATCAATAAGTTAATGGAATGGTAGGAGAGACATTTGTTGTTTTTTTCTGAATAGCTTTGGAAGCTAATAGATAAACGAAAACAGCTACAAACCAGCCCGGAAGTCCAAGGAAGAAAATTTCAATTCCTCCCCAGATATTCAGTCCCAGACAGAAGACCAATGATATGGCCCAAGTGATTCCCACAGCCGGATTGAAATGTGACTTGGTCAATTCTGCATAATTGCTTGCGAGTCCCATTTTTGGAAGGACAAATACATCCAAGAATATCACAGCCCCCAGAGGCATCAAGATCAGTCCGTACAGTGCTACGAATTCCAGCAATTGCATAACCAATGCGGGAAAGCATGCTGCAATCGTAGTCACCAAGCCCACAAAGAGCGTAACTTTCCATGTTTTCCATTTTGGATTGATGGATTGGATAGCAAGTCCGGCGCGATATAGCGTAGGGTTTGCAGTAGTCCAGCCAGCGATTACCACGCAGACAGCTCCGGCAATACCTGCCGCTTCATAGGCGATAGGTCCCGGCGCAAATACTAAGCTGCCTTTTGATTCCAAAAGAAAGAGTGAATACAATATTCCTGAAGCCATCCAAGCGATAAAGTGCCCCAGAAATACACCCGTTGCTGAGGAAAATCCATACGTCCATTTCTTGGCATAGCGAAGGAGCGACATATCTGCCATCCCGATATGCATTCCCATATTGCAAAACCAGGAGAAGAACATGATATGCCAAAAGGTAAATTTGCTTTGTCCTTCCAGAGGCACTCCATTCCAAATCGTGGTTTCGGCTACCGGCCAAAACTCAGAAAATGAGTTGATTCCAAGTCTGGGTAAAACACCAACTGCAGCCGCAATAAAGATCATAATCATCCAAGGAGCTGCAATATTGGCGAATTTGGAGATGACGTTGAATCCGAACATGGCTACAACGGTTGTAATAGCACCAATTCCAAAAACAGTGATAATCCATCCTGAACTATTGGGATACACATCCGTGAGCGATGGCATAGGAAGATTAAAAGGGATTCCCACTGCTGTTGCTGAAACGGCGATCATAGCACCTGCCAAGAAACAGAATAACGCTGCGTTTACTAAATTATAGAAAAGTGTAAAGCGGTTGCCTGCAATTTTCTCTAATTGATAATAAAGTGTGGTACGGGTCTTTACGGCTACTTTTCCCGTAAAAAATGCCCAACTGAGAACAGCGAGAATATTACCTATGATCAAACCGCTGACCAAATCTCCTGCAGAAGCGCCATGGGCTACGAAAAGTGGACCAAGAACAAATTCTGTTCCTGCGGTGTGCTCTCCGGCGTAAGTGCCAATAAAGCTTTTCCAGCCTTTGAGCTTGTTCTTTGGTATGGGCGTTCGCTCGTATTCATTGACAGCTTCGAGCCGCTGTTTTAGGGTTTGGGTTGATGACATAGGTTTTCTGTTGGGCTTGGAGTTCAAATTAGGCTAGGAGATGCTGTTAAGTATCCTGTAGTATATGGTTAGGGGCAGATAGAAAATTGTAAGTATGATTATCCGTAATGATGCCAGTAGCCATATTTTCTTCGTTTTACTTGTTGGAAGACCGATGACGGATGACCGAAGTGGCCTTGATGATAAATTTCACCAAATCCTTTTATGCTTTAATCTTTTTATTAGTGGTAGAAAAACGGATATACATAATAGTAAATCCCTTTATAGAGGTGGACGCTTAGTCTCATATAATATTTTGAATATATAATTTGTCTTCATTCACCATTCTTTTGATTAGGTTGTGGAAGATTGTCTG
>NZ_JAVDWS010000065.1:0-2075 GCF_031457395.1 Algoriphagus sp. 4150 | reverse complement strand
CGGGATTTATAATCATGCCCCTGTGTGTCGCGCTCCCGTCATGGATATTTCATCTGTTTATATTTTGATTTTTAATGGTCAGATAGCCTGTCCCGTCCGCCGCGGCGGACGGGAGAATCTCGCACGGTGAATAATCATCTCTCTGTGTGTCGTCTTCGACATGCTCGATTTCATTGGAAGCAAAATTGACTTAATTGACAGGTGTGATTTTAGATTTAGGTAAGGGAGGCTTGATAGATTTCATCAATAGCAGTGGAAAGCACCTTGGAAAATTGGGCTGAAGTTTGGTCCACCTTGAGCTCTTCCAGCAGTGCCCGTGAAAAACTGGCTATCATGCCCCGGTTCTCGGCAAGTGTTCTAGCTGCCCGATCCAGATCATAGCCCCCGGATAAGGCAAATACTCTCATTACATTTTTATGCTGAATAAGTTCAGTGTAGAAGTTTGCCTCTTCGGGAATAGTGAGTTTGAGGAGAATCTTTTGATCGCTGGGCAGCTTATCCAGCTCAGCCAAAATTGCCTCCCTCAGCAAGGATTCGATGATTCTCTTCTCGTCAGACTGAATGTCCACTTCCGGCTCCAGAATCGGAATGAGTCCATGTTTCAGGATAATCTTCCCTACTTCAAACTGCTGTTTTACGATCTCGATAATGCCTGCTTCGTCGTTCGCATAGATTACCGAACGCATTTTTGTGCCAAAAATCCCTTTGCCTTTAGCCTCTTTTAGCCTTTCAGAGAGATTTGGAATCTCCTTCATTAGCTTGACACCTTTTTCTATTTTTTGCAATCCTTTATCGATTTTCAGAAAAGGAACGATGTCCTTCTGCCAAAGAAAATCAGGTACAGGAATATCCCGCACAAAACCATTCATTGTTTTTTCAAATAGTATGACTCCCAATATCTTCTCTCCGCTAAAAGCAGGGTCTGTCATGACCCGCACCCTCATTTCATGCATCAGCCTGTACATTACTCCTTCTCCCGAATAATCTTCCTCCTGAATACCATAGCCTAAAAGTGCCTGGGGAGTGCTACCCCCACTTTGATCCAAGGCTGCGATGAATCCCTTACCTTCGGCTATTCGCTTGATTTGTTTTTCAAATTTCTCCATGGTGCTATCATAGTTGGTTGTTAGACTTTTAAGTTAAGAATCTTCGGAATGGAATGGAAATAAGCATCGGGTTACTTGATCAGGAGTCTTGTATTAGTAATCGACTCTTCGACTATTCTTAAATTTTCCCGAAGTATGGGATGCTGATATACTGAAGCCTAAAACTTAACGGTGAAGATCGTTCTTCTAAAAACGAAAGGTATCCTGTTGACTCCTCCTGTTTTGTTCAAGTGTCGGAAAAGCCTGTCTAAAGGGAAAGTGTGCGCACGCACATAGAAGATTTCACTTCCTGAAGCTTGATGAAGGGATAGGAGGATGCTTTGTCAGGTTTTCGCTAAATAATCCAGTCTGGATCATATCCTATGTAGGGCATGCCGAAAAACGCCAATAATAGATCAAAAGCTATCCTATTGAATGATTAATCCATTTTTGATGCGAACGGTTTTTCAGCAAATGCAAGCTTATTGACCATAATAGGTCTTTATCCATGCATCAGAAAATCCCAAAATCGGGATTTTCAAGCTAGCCTCAGGCATACCATCTTCTATGTTGGCCTCATTCGAGGTATAAGCATACATCTTCACTCGGCCGCCTTGAATCTGGCATGCCTGAGACTTTTTCAGCAAGCCCTAGGCAGAGCTGTTAAAAGGGAAAAGGGTTCCTATAGCTTTTCATAACGAAGTACTTTCAAAGCTCCTGTAGAAAAGGATCAGCACAGGCTGGAAAAGCAAGCGGATTAGGCGCTTAAGATCTGTGTCCAATCCAAAAGCATCGGTTGCATTGACGTATTGGGCGATATTTCCGGGAAAAATCAAGATGAAATCGAGCATGATCCCGTACCTACGGGAACACACAGAGGGATGATTATTCGCCGTGCGAGATTCTCCCGAATCAAGTTCGGGACAGGCTATCTGACCTCTTAAACAAATTATAAACAGATGAAATATCCATGACGGGAGCGCGACACAC
>NZ_JAVDWS010000064.1:0-2240 GCF_031457395.1 Algoriphagus sp. 4150 | reverse complement strand
GGAACGACGGCGGTAACGGTAACGGTGGTTCCTGTAACGGATGACTCGGACTGTACGGTGGCGAATGCGCAGAGCAACGGGACGTACTTCCTGTGTCTGCTGTGCTCGGTTGAGAACCCGGGCAATGCTGTGGACGGCAACGTGGATACCTATTCAAGGTTCATTGCCCCTGCGGCGGTTACCGGCGGGGTGTGGCAGGAACTGATTTTTGGCCAGACGGGCTCGGCGGGCGACACGTTGGTGATCACTTTGGGAACAGGCGGATCACTGCTTGACCTGGGAGTGTTGAGCGGTCTTTCGTTTGAATCCTACAACGGCGGTTCCGCAAACGGAGACGGGGGAGTTGTGGACAACAACCTGGTAAGTCTCAGATTGCTCGGGGCAGACAGCAAAGGAGAGGTACGGTTTGTGGCCGGCGGATCCTTTGACCGAGTGAGAATAGAATACCGTCCGTTGCTGGGAGTACTGGAAAGCGGCTGGAGAATCTATCAGGCTGAGATCAACTATCCTGCGCCTACGGCGATTACGGATGATGTTGAAGTGTGCCAGGGAGACGTGGCAGATCTTGAGGCAACCCCTTCGGCGGGCACAAGCCTGAGATGGTACGATGCCCCTGCGGGAGGCACGCTGCTTGCAAGCGGCAACAGCTACACGACCCCTGCACTTAACGTACCGGGAACGGTGACTTATTATATAGCCGTACTGAGAGACGGTTGCGAGGATCCCGTGAGAATCCCTGTTGACGTGACGGTGAATCCGGGGGCGACTGCGGCTGATATCCAGGCAGACGGCGGGACAATCTGTGAGGGAGAGACATTTGAACTGAGCGCGTCAAGCGGCACGGTTACCAACCCTGTGTTCAGATTCTTCGCGGACGAAGAGCTGACGGAGGAGATTTTTGATCTTGTGGTGAGCCCTGTTTCCACGACGGTGTATTACGTGACTGTCAGCGGCGACAACGTATGCGAGAACGCTGCGGGTGATGCTGCGGAAGTACTGGTGACTGTAACTCCGAGAGCAACGGCTGCCGATATAGCTACAACAGATGTGAGCATCTGTGAAGGGGAGAGCACGGTACTTGCGGCCACGGCTGCGGGCATTACAAACCCTGTGTTCAGATTCTACAGCGATGCGGCATTGAGCAACGAGATCACCGATCTTAATGTGAGCCCGATGGTGACTACCACATATTATGTGACCGTAACAGGTGACGGGGTATGCGTGAATGCTGCCGGAGACGAGGCAACGATCACGGTGACGGTGGGTCAAAACGCGGGTGATGCCGATATCAACATCAACGAAACGGTGACCCAGTGTGAAGGTGAGGACGTGGTTCTTACGCCTACCACCACCATCACCAATCCGGTATTTACCTGGTACTCCGATGCAGCCAAGACTTCACCGATAGTTGAAGGAACGGTGTCCGGAGTGACCTATACTATAGGAGCCGACGGTTCATTGACTGTCAGCGGCCTTGCCGCGGGTTCCACGACTGAATATTTTGTAACGGTAAGCGGAGACGGATTCTGTGAGAATGAAACAGGCAAATCTGTCAGCGTATCTGTTACCAACAGCCTTGATGCGCCTGAGTTTGTGGCGGATGAAATTGAGCTGTGCGGAACAGGCACCGATGTAACCTTTGAGATCTCGAATGCTGTCGGCGGACTGACCTACACGGTTTATGACGCGGCAACAGGCGGAAACATAGTGACGGACGGCATCCAGATAACAGGCAACCAGATTGTCCTTGCATCTGTGGATTCTGACGTGGAATACTTTGTAGGCGTGATGGGCGGTACAGGCTGTGAGAGTGCAACCCGTACGCGTATCGCGGTGACGGTATTGCCTCCTGCAACTGCAGCCGATATCACGACTGTGGATGTTGAGATCTGCGAAGGTGAGAGCACTGTGCTTGCTGCAGGCAGCGCTACGGTAAACAATCCAGTGTTCAGATTCTATGAAGATGAAGATCTGACAATGGAACTGGCCAACCTGACTGTAACACCAACTACAACGACTACCTATTATGTGACAGTAAGCGGAGACGGCGTTTGTGAGAATGCCGCAGGCGATGCCGCTACGATCACGGTGACCGTGAACGAACTTCCGGCGGTACCGTCTACAAGTTCAGATGTAACTATTTCTGAAGGCTTCGGTACGGTGTTGACGGCTACTGTCGATCCAATGCCTGCGGGTGTTGAGATTGTATGGTACAATGAAGGCATGGTTGAAGTCGGAAC
>NZ_JAVDWS010000063.1:0-2720 GCF_031457395.1 Algoriphagus sp. 4150 | reverse complement strand
CGTAAGTTTTTGGGCAATTAGTACTACTCGGCTATGACATTGCTGCCTTTACACCTGTAGCCTATCGACGTCATCGTCTCTGACGGCCCTATTTGGAAGTCTCATCTTGAGGGGAGTTTCGCACTTAGATGCTTTCAGCGCTTATCTCTTCCCGACGTAGCTACCCGGCAATGCAATTGGCATCACAACCGGTACACCAGCGGTCAGTCCAACCCGGTCCTCTCGTACTAAGGTCAGGTCCTCGCAAACTTCCCACGCCCGCAACAGATAGGGACCGAACTGTCTCACGACGTTCTGAACCCAGCTCGCGTGCCACTTTAATGGGCGAACAGCCCAACCCTTGGGACCTTCTCCAGCCCCAGGATGTGACGAGCCGACATCGAGGTGCCAAACCTCCCCGTCGATATGAGCTCTTGGGGGAGATCAGCCTGTTATCCCCAGCGTACCTTTTATCCTTTGAGCGACGGCTCTTCCATTCAAAACCGCCGGATCACTATACCCGTGTTTCCACCCTGCTCGGCTTGTCGGCCTTACAGTCAAGCTCCCTTATGCTATTGCACTCCCCGTACGGTTACCAAGCGTACTGAGGGAACCTTTGGAAGCCTCCGTTATCCTTTTGGAGGCGACCACCCCAGTCAAACTACCCACCAAGCAATGTCCCCCGAATACGGGGTTAGATACCAGACAAACAAAGGGTGGTATTTCAACAGTGACTCCACGGATCCTGGCGAACCCGCTTCAATGTCTCCCACCTATCCTACACATCATTTGTCCAGTACCAATACTAAGTTGCAGTAAAGGTGCATGGGGTCTTTCCGTCCCGTTGCGGGTACGCGGCATCTTCACCGCGACTACAATTTCACCGAGCTCATGGCTGAGACAGTGCCCAGATCGTTACACCATTCGTGCAGGTCGGAACTTACCCGACAAGGAATTTCGCTACCTTAGGACCGTTATAGTTACGGCCGCCGTTTACCGGGGCTTCGATTCAATGCTTCCCTTGCGGTAACATCCCCTCTTAACCTTCCGGCACCGGGCAGGTGTCAGGCCTTATACTTAGTCTTGAAACTTTGCAAAGCCATGTGTTTTTGTTAAACAGTCGCCTGGGCCTCTTCACTGCGGCCCCGCATTCCTGCGGGGCGCCCCTTCTCCCGAAGTTACAGGGCTATTTTGCCGAGTTCCTTAGCCATGATTCACTCGAGCACCTTAGGATACTCTCCTCGACCACCTGTGTCGGTTTGCGGTACGGGCAGCTATACGCTTAGCGCTAGAAGTTTTTCTTGGAAGCCCTTAGGATCACTATCCGCCTGTCCGAAGACGCACGGTACTGTCAGCTTCGGCTAAACCCACGCATTTTACTATGGGTCCAATACCTACTGCCTTTAACGCGGTATTCCGTCACCGCGCGGATCTTTCATCACTCCGTCACTCCGTTGCCTGTATAACCGGTATGGAAATATTAATCCATTGTCCATCCACTACCCCTCTCGGGTTCGCGTTAGGTCCCGACTAACCCTGATCCGATTAGCGTTGATCAGGAAACCTGGGTCTTGCGGTGTGCGGGTTTCCCACCCGCATTATCGTTACTCATGCCTACATTTGCTTTTCCAAAAGCTCCACCGGGGCTGACGCCACGGCTTCACCGCCGTTGGAATGCTCCCCTACCACTATCTGATCGCTCAGTATAATCCTTCGCTTCGGTACCGTGTTTGATGCCCGATTATTATCGACGCCCTGCCGCTCGACCAGTGAGCTGTTACGCACTCTTTAAAGGAATAGCTGCTTCCAAGCTAACCTCCTGGCTGTCTCTGCAGCTGGACCACCTTTGTTCAACTTAACACGGATTTGGGGACCTTAGCGGAAGGTCCGGGTTCTTTCCCTCTCGGACTTGGACCTTAGCACCCAAGCCCTCACTGCCGGTTCTGTATGACGGCATTCGGAGTTCGTCAGGATTTGGTAGGATTTGACTCCCCCTAGTCCTATCGGTAGCTCTACCTCCGCCATACAATTCCCGACGCTGTTCCTAAAAACATTTCGGGGAGTACGAGCTATTTCCCAGTTTGATTAGCCTTTCACCCCTACCCACAGCTCATCCGGAAACTTTTCAACGTTTATCGGTTCGGTCCTCCATTGTGTGTTACCACAACTTCAACCTGGCCATGGGTAGATCACTAGGTTTCGCGTCTACCCCCACCGACTCAAACGCCCTTTCAGACTCGCTTTCGCTCCGGGTGCGGCACTGAATGCCTTACCCTTGCCGGTGAGGAGTAACTCGTAGGCTCATTATGCAAAAGGCACGCCGTCACCACACAAAGTGGCTCCGACCGCTTGTAAGCGCACGGTTTCAGGTTCTATTTCACCCCGTTATTCACGGTACTTTTCACCTTTCCCTCACGGTA
This sequence comes from Algoriphagus sp. 4150, assembly GCF_031457395.1. Taxonomy (NCBI): domain Bacteria; kingdom Pseudomonadati; phylum Bacteroidota; class Cytophagia; order Cytophagales; family Cyclobacteriaceae; genus Algoriphagus; species Algoriphagus sp. 4150. The sequence continues at coordinate 321 of NZ_JAVDWS010000063.1, read as the reverse complement.
CTAGTTCACTATCGGTCTCTCAGGAGTATTTAGCCTTACCGGATGGTGCCGGCAGTTTCAATCGGGATTTCTCCGGTCCCGACCTACTCAGGATACCCGTCTCGCAAACAACAATTCCGGTACGGGACTCTCACCCCCTGCGGTCAGCTTTCCCACGCTGTTCCCGTCTCGTTGTTCTTGATTATACAGGTCCTACAACCCCGCCCATGCCGTAACATGGACGGTTTGGGCTCTTCCGCTTTCGCTCGCCACTACTTACGGAATCATTGTTATTTTCTCCTCCTATGGGTACTTAGATGTTTCAGTTCCCCACGTTCGCTT
>NZ_JAVDWS010000062.1:0-3815 GCF_031457395.1 Algoriphagus sp. 4150 | reverse complement strand
CATGAATATGAAAATTTAACTTCTTAGCGTTTTCTTACCCTTACCTAAAAATATAAAAATGAAGTGACAGAAAAATTATAAACATATGAAAATAACTATAACTACTGTTGATGCTTTTACTGACAAGGCATTTTCAGGAAATCCCGCCGCAGTTTGTTTATTGGATGAGGATCTGTCGGACGGGCAGATGCAGACCATAGCTATGGAAATGAATCTGAGCGAAACGGCCTTTGTACAGCGGACTTCTGAGTCGGACTCATATAGTCTCCGTTGGTTTACTCCGGCTCTCGAAATCGATCTCTGTGGACATGCTACATTGGCTTCAGCTTTTTGGATGGTAAAGGCCGGTTGGGCTAAAACAGGCGAAACGATCCGCTTCCAAACACGAAGTGGAGAGCTGCGGGTAAAAAGTGTTGGTGAATGGCTGGAGATGGATTTTCCGCTAATTTCCACCTTCGTAGAGCAGCATCCTTTTTTTGGAAATGATTTCTTTGGAGCAAGAATCACGCATTCTGCCCGATTAAGAAAGAATTGGATTTTTGAGTTGGAAGATGCCAATGCCATAGAGTCATGTAAGCCTGATTTTTCTGTGGTGAAGGAGCACAGCGAAGAAGGAATTATCATTACTGCTCCGGGAAAAGGGATATTTGATATATATAGTCGTTTTTTTGGACCGAATGTAGGCATTGATGAGGATCCAGTTACCGGCTTTGCACATTGTGCGCTGATGGATTATTGGTTTCAAAGATCCGGTAAAAATAAACTTAAAGCCTATCAGGCAAGCCAAAGGGGAGGTGAACTTCATTTAGAGAAACGGGATAATCGCGTGATCATCCGAGGGCAGGCTGTGAAAGTGTTGTCGGGAGAAATTGAATTTTAATTGTTGAAGGGGAAACTATGGGACAAAATGAAAGGGGCAATGAGAAGGAGGTAAAGAGCGTGGGTTATTCTTTTAAGAATTTCTGGATGACTGATTCCAGTTTTTCTGTGTTGTTTGTTATTTTAGTTTTCACCGTCTTTATACTGCCGATCTTGATTGTATATGGGCATATGGGCAGTATTTTTATCAATTCAGTTTTTTTATTTCTGTTTTTCACGGGAATATGGTCATCGAAGAAACCCTCACTAATTGCTTTGACGACTATCCTGTTTATTGCCCAGTTGAGCCTTCGACTACTGAGGTTTTCCTCGTTCGATTTTGATTTTTATTTAGGAGAAAGGTTCGTAGGGATACTTAATATGATTGTTTTTATTGGATTGAATATTAGACAGTTATTCCGAAATGATCGAATTACTGTATATCGCGTGATCGGGGCTGTCAATGTGTACTTATTGGTGGCAATCTTAGGGGCTTTTGTCTTTGAAATAATCCAGATATTGACGGGATCGGCAATAGAAGGAGGACTGAATATAAGTGGGAATGACGAGGATTTTGCCTCTTACATTTATTTCAGTATGGTTTCCATGACTACGGTGGGCTTTGGAGATATATATCCTGTTCAGATTATGGCCAAAATGCAAGCTGTTTTCCTTTCGATGACAGGGATACTTTACCCCACGGTGATCATCGCCAAACTGGTAAGTGTAAGCAATATGCTTGAAAATAAATGATGCATGCTCCATTTGTGTAATTGTTGATTGATTTGGATTTGCCAAATGCTAGATTCATGTATCCAAACCTTCCACTTTACTTTATGAGAAAATTAAGCTTAACATTATTTTTTGCAACTGTGCTTTCTGTAGTTCTAGCCCAAACGGAAAGACAGATAGAAGTAGAATCCGCTGTGGTGACCACGCATGAAACTACTATCAAAGGCAAGAAAGTCCCTTACAAAGCTACCGCCGGAACCCAGCCGGTATGGAGTGAAAAAGGGAAGCCTATTGCATCCTTGTTTTATACCTATTATGAGCGGACAGATATTCAGGACAAGACCACCCGTCCTTTGGTGATTTCATTCAACGGGGGGCCGGGTTCAGCTTCCATCTGGATGCATATTGCCTATACAGGTCCTGTTGTCTTGAATATTGATGAGGAGGGCTACCCGCTACAGCCTTATGGTATCAAGTCCAACCCGTATTCTATCCTTGATGTAGCGGACATTGTGTATATAGATCCTGTGAATACGGGATATTCCAGAATCGTAGATGAGGAAGTAGACCGCTCAACTTTCTTTGGGATCAATTCTGACATTCAATACTTGGCAGACTGGGTGAATACATTTGTAACCCGCACCAGTCGCTGGGCTTCGCCAAAGTATCTTATCGGAGAAAGCTATGGTACCACCAGAGTAGCAGGCTTGGTAGCTCAGCTCCAAAATGCCCACTGGATGTATTTCAACGGCGTGATTATGGTCTCACCTACCGAATTGGGAATAGAGCGTGGCGCACCTATCCATACTTCTAACTACCTACCTTATTACGCAGCTACGGCTTGGTATCACAAAGCCTTGGATGAGTCTTTGCAGAGTAGGGATTTGGATGATATTTTACCTGAGGTAGAAGCTTTCACAATCAACGAGTTAATTCCTGCCGTAGTGAGAGGTGGAAATCTTCCCGCTATAGAAAGAGATGCCATAGCTACAAAATACGCATTGTACTCGGGTCTCGACAAAAAAGTGGTGCTTGAGCATAACCTGTTGATCCCCACAAATTTCTTCTGGAAAGAACTACTTAGAGATCAGGGCATGACCGTAGGTAGATTGGACAGTAGATACAAGGGATTTGACAATGCAGGCACAGGCTCCAGACCGGATTTTGATCCGGCTTTATCTTCTTGGAACCACGCATTTGCCCCTTCCTTCCAAATCTATGTCAGAGAAAATCTGAATTTCAAAACTGACTTGACTTATAATTTATTTGGTCCTGTGCATCCGTGGAATCGCTCAAATGAGACTACGGGGCAAGATCTGGGAAGTGCCATGCGCCAAAATCCTTACTTGCATGTAATGGTCCAGTCTGGGTACTACGATGGGGGAACCGATTTCTTCAATGCAAAGTATAACTTATGGCAAATCGATGCTGCAGGGAGAATGGCCGACAGAATTTCCTGGAAAGGCTATAGAAGTGGCCACATGATGTATCTGCGGGCAGAGGATCTGGAGACTTCCAATGAGGATATCCGCGAGTTTATAAAGAATTCCATGGTAGCTCCCGATATGCCGGCAAAGTATAATTAAGTATTAAGTAGATAGTATCAAGAATCAAGAAACAAGAGCCAAGAGCCAAGAATCAAGTAGCAAGAAGCAAGAGTCATTATTCGTCATTGCGATAAGCGAGGTAGGAGCGAAGAAGCAATCTCTTTCAGAGATTCTAGATCCTAGAGACAAGAAGTAAGAGACAAGAAAGTTGAGTCGATGATAATCTGAAATGACTGGTATATTCAGTATTAATCCTGTGCTCAATTTTAACCTGTTAACCTTTAACCCTTAATCCATTAACCTTTAATCCTTAATCCATTAACCTTTAATCCTTACAGTATCAAGAAGCGAGATTCTAGAGCCAAGGTTCGTCATTGCGATAAGCGAGGTAGGAGCGAAGAAGCAATCTCTTTACGCTAAGACTAAGTGCCAAGTAGTAGAGCTAGTAGCTAGTATCAAGAAACAAGAAGCAAGATCCGCGAGACAAGAGTCTAGTGATAAAAGCTACGAACTCCCCCTTGGATTAATGACTTGGTTTGGGAAAATAAATTCGGGTAAAGGGGGCGAGGGGGATTTATAGAAAGTGACTCGTCCTAAAAATAGTTTACAGGTTATCGTTTAAATCCAGGTACTGATTGACTGTTTCTGCTAGTCCTTTTATTGGTTTACAAGTGTACG
>NZ_JAVDWS010000061.1:0-3954 GCF_031457395.1 Algoriphagus sp. 4150 | reverse complement strand
TCGTAAACATCCAGAAAAAAATGCAAACACTCAAAAAATCAGATAATCCAGTCCTGTCCGCATTGTTTCATGCTAGAAATTAGCCAAACTTGAGGCTCGGGGTTTCAACCCCGAGTAAATAAAGTTTAACGGCCATTGTCTCCTGCTCTGGAATATCGTCTGGAAATGGGGAATGGTGCAGGAGGTGGAAAGGTGTGTTGGTTATTTTTCATCTATCCTCAATCTCTCTATTAACTGGTATCGATAGTGTTGAGGTATTTTTTCTCTCTTACTTTTTGAAGGCAAAAAGTAACAAAAACCTTCGTCGCAGCAAAGCTTCCACGCGCAAGCCAACCGTCTGGCTCGCTGCTGCGACCACCTCCGCGCCCTCACACTTAAACCAAGGTGCCAAATCGATTATCTAGTGCAGGTGGCAGAGACAGAGCGTCAGGTTAACACCATGCTGCCGTAAATACGAAACAATGCCGGAGGCATGACCGATTATATTGCCCAGCATTTCAATGCTGGGTTTAAAAAGATCAATAACCCCGGCCTCCTGCCCCAGATTATTATCCTGAAATCGGAGTCAGTGCAGGAGGTGGAAATAAAAATTCATTAAGATGAAAGATTCCTGTGCCTCAGCCCGTATCGTCATAAATCCGTGCCGCCGTTTTTGTCTTGCCACAAAAGAAAACCCATTGCCTATTTCCAATAAAAAATCGTGTAAGTGTGTGATAATGGCTGACTCTAAATCCTTTTCGTAATAAGCCGCTTCTCTTTTAAGTCCCAAAAATTCCAATACCATAGGGTCTTTAATAATTTCTTTGGCATGTGTTGGCATTTTTTCTTCTCTGGCAACGGCTAATACAGATTGCACATCGTTACTGATTAGCAGTCTTTCAAAAAGTTGGCTATTCACTTGTCGTTCCAATTGTCTGGCAGTCCAATTGTTTTTTTCTGTCTCTGCTATGTAAAACTCTCTTTTGTCTTGATTATCAATACTTATTAGGTTTTTATAATGTGTCCAATTGAATTGCGACCGCAGTGCGGACGCAATTGGAAAGGTGCGGTAAAACTGTCGGTATCTTTCCAATTGGCGAACCGAAAAACCTGTTCCTAAAGTCGGCTGAAATGCTTCGGAAATAGATTTTATAAGGTATGTACCATAGTCAGCCCGGTCTTTTCCCTCTTGCTCTTCTTCAAAAATTATTTTACCGATTTGCCAATACATCAATACAAGTTCATTATAAACTGCCCGAATGGCTTTTGATTGAGCATTGGAAACAATGCTTTGAATTTGAATAAATATATCTTTTTAAATCTCCATTTATATAAAGGTTTCGGATATGATAATTTTTGGCTGTAAGGGTTCTAAGTCCTTTTTAGCTTGCCACTTTATATTGGAAGTGTGTCCACAGGGTTCAGCGGGTCTGCTGACACCAAATTAAGGATTTCGGCTATTCCGTCAAACAGGCTTTGGATGTTTTTATCGGAAACTGACATGATCGCCGCTCTCTCGAAACTTCGGGAACACCGGAGGCCCTGTCTACTGGTTAGCCAGTAATCCTCCCTCCATTTCAGAGCATTCAACTTTCTTTTAGGTCAATTCAGGCCACACACGTTTCGGGCTTTGCGTTCGTTTTTTATACGTTATATATGCTAAAGCAACCATAATCAGTTCTTACACCTAATTTTTCTCCCACAAACTTAATTTCACATTTTTTTCCAAGATGTTCAATTTTAAAGCTGTGTAAAAGTTTTTTATTGATAAAGTCGAACACGTGGGCATCTGCCCGTTGTAGAAGAACCAATTTTGTTTGGTCAGCATTAAAGCAAAAAGCATTAACGTCTTTTGTGTATTCGGGAATTTCTATTTCTTTCATTAGGATTTCTTCATTTGTAGAAAGGTCAAAATACCGCATTCCCCAAGTTCCATATTGTTCTCTAACAATCAATAATTTATTATTGTCAGCAAACTCAAATTGAAACACCATTTCAAACTTGCCATTTATTTTACTTAAAAGTGTTCCATTTTCTGCATCAATAATTTGAATTTCCCCAACCTTGTTATGAAATGCCAATAATTTTCCATCTTTTGATAATTTTCCGCAAAAAGGAGAATTGCCTTTTACAATTTCTATTTTGTAATCTTTTGTAAATAAAATTCTATTTTGATTATCAACTACAGTCAATTTACTCATCGTAGCGAAAGCTATTTTGTCATTTGAGACCGATGAAAAACTGTCGACATAACTTTTCTCTTGACCTAAGTTATAAAAAGTTTCTTTTTCAATATCGAACTCATAAATATGATGGTCAATGTCTAAAATTAAAGAATTTCTTTCAGCACTGTACTCGATATTCCAGGCTAAATTTTTTGGTAATTTTATTGTTTTAAGGATTTTTCCAAGATTGTCAATTAGGTTCATTGAGCCTACAATTTCTTCATTTTGCATTTTGTCTTCGTAAACAAATATACCGTGTGGCGAATGCTCAAGTGATAATGCTCCTGTATAAGCACCACCAATAAATTTGTGCAAAACAGTTTGTCCGATTTTGGCGTTTTCATCGTTTAATACAAATCCTTTTTTCAAGGCTTCCCATTCTTGCTTGTAGAAATTTTTCAAAGCATCTTCATTGCTTGAAAATTCTCTTTCGGTTGTTTTTAGTTTCCCGATTTTTCCAGTTTCTGAAATTAAGATTTTGTCTTTTAAGATTAGGTTAATTACCTTTTCTGAATTATTATTAATTAGTTTGTGCTTTATTTCTTTCATCTGTTTTGTTTGTTTCGTTCGGGTTCTGTAAAATGATGCACAATAGGGTCAGGCAAGGGAATTGCACCCTCACCTTCCCACAGAACTCCCGCAAAACGGGACAGGCCGTGCGTGAGACTCTCATCCGCCGCGGCGGACTCTTCATGTTTGTAAATCGCTTCGTATTAAAAGTACCTAAGCTTGAACCAATTTCCAATGCTCAAACAGAGAGGTCATGTACTGGCACTTCAGGCATCTGACTGCCGCCATTTCATAAAGTCCTTTCTCTCATTTTACCCATTTGAGCAAACGATAGTTGGGTTGATTCCATACATCGTGCGTGGGCTCGCCTCTTAGCTTGTGTAGTAGTTGTAAGCCCTTCCGGAGGGATGGTCCGAATGACCGGATTAGTGTTCAACATCTTCGGGTTATACACTGGCAGAGTTAGGCCGAAATGGATGGCACTAATCGAACTGAATTACCCAGATACTCTACAAACTGAGCTAAACCCAAATCTGACATTAAAATAATTCATTTTTCAAATATACATATCGATGTAGAAACATATCACGTAACGTATCAGTGGAGATATGACTCCGAAATTCTACACTTATCTTAGTTCCAACTTAATTCACTTCCTGACCTAAGCTAGCTATTTAATTAACTGATTTACTTTTTTTTATCACTATTTTTTCTTGGTTCTACCCGAGAAACTAAGACAAAATTTGTAAGTGGACGAACAGATACGGTGCAAAGAAAATAATTTCTGTATTCATCGGTTTCGAAGGCTTGTGAGGCGAACCATTTTTTTTCATGCACTCATAAATAATAGACAGGTCTATACCCCTTCCGTCAGTTTTAACTCCTGAAATAATCTCCCAACTTTCTGTTGCGGTATTCTCTACTAATAATCTGCTTTTTTTCAGGAGCATATTTTTATCAGCAGGAGGAATAATTGACCCTTGAAGATTTCAGGCACCTTTTAGTTTCAGATCCTTCATGTCAGCGATATTAGAGTGGGCAATATCCGGTAATTATAGATAAATTAAGAGTTATGCATTCCTCTTTAACTTAACTTAACAAGCCTGAAATTATCCGTTCCATTAAATTTGGGCATGAAAAATTTTATAGAGGTGGACGCTTAGTCTCATATAATATTTTGAATATATAATTTGTCTTCATTCACCATTCTTTTGATTAGGTTGTGGAAGATTGTCTGTTT
>NZ_JAVDWS010000060.1:0-4222 GCF_031457395.1 Algoriphagus sp. 4150 | reverse complement strand
AAACAGACAATCTTCCACAACCTAATCAAAAGAATGGTGAATGAAGACAAATTATATATTCAAAATATTATATGAGACTAAGCGTCCACCTCTATTCATGTGTTTATATTTTGCTTTTCATTGGTCATAACTTGTCCCGTGACGAAGGAAACGGGACAAGTTATGACCAATGAAAAACAATTATGGACACATGAAATTATGGATGCTTTAGAAGGAAAGATTGATTTGTTTGAAGTAGCTGAGATCAAACTGAGCTACAGTGCAAAAGTGAAAGCTTCGATGCGGCCATGTGTCTGTGGCTCCCGAGAGGTGTATGGAGTGCTTTCCAAAACCTGGGATCGGGACAGGATTGAGTTTGTAGAGGATTTTAAAGTGATGCTGCTTTCCAGGGCCAATAGGATGCTTGGAATAGTAACCATCAGTTAAGGAGGTACGGCAGGGACTGTGGTGGATGTCAAGCTGGTTTTTACGACTGTGATCAAGTCAAAAAGCCATTCCATAATTCTTTCGCATAATCATCCGTCCGGGAATCTGATGCCATCAGAACAAGATAAACGATTGACCCGTCGGATCAAGGAAGCCGGAAAGATCCTGGATATCCCGGTACTGGATCACCTGATTTTGACAGCTGAAAGGTATTATTCCTTTGCGGATGATTGGGAGCTCTAGGGCTCTTTTTTTAATCTATTAATTAGGATTATAGATTATGATATTCTTAGATTATGGAAGTAACTTATCGGGATAAATACCGAGGGTTTTGAAAAGAAAGTTAAGAGAACACCGATTACAACAGCAATTATCCCAGAACGAACTTGCCGATCTATCAGGAATATCTCTCAGAACAGTACAGCGGATTGAAAGCGGAATGTCTTCCGGCAGCCCTTTCGTCATCAGGGCACTGTGTAAGACATTGCAGATTGAACCTGATGATCTGATAACCGATAAGGGCCTTCATCCTGATGGGATTAAACCTGCCGAAACTATGGCAGGGACAGATCCGACTAAAGGAATTTATGACGTAAGGTTGAAGTATATCAACTTCAGCGCTGTTTCTGTCTTGTTTTTCCCGTTCTTGAATTTGGTGTTTCCTACTGTTCTGTACTTCGTTTTTAAAAAGTCACTTTCGCATTCCCGTGACAAGGAGGCCGCCCTGAAAATTTTAAGTTTTCAGATTCTGTGGTCATTTGCCACACTAACTATGATGATATTTATTCCGGTTCTTGATCACTATGTTTTCAAAGTCGGGGACGTTTCGGAAATCCCCCTGTTTGTATGGTGTTATCTGATACAGGCTATCCTGCTGATTGCAATTATGCTGAACACTGCCGGAAATATTAACAGGGAGAGAGGCATACTTACATTTGTCCCGAATATCCTGTAAAACAGGCTATAAATCGGTGTGTCATATCTTTGTCATTAAAATGACACCGGCTGTCATAGTCCGTGCCAATGTGCATAAGCTAGTTTTGCTGAATGAAAAACTACTACACCATGAATCACAGACTAAACCTATTCCTTATCCTATTCTCCATGCTTTTGACTTCTGGGCTTGAAGCCCAACAGATACTAAGCGATTCCCTTCAAGCCCGGTTAAGAGTAGGTGTAAAAGGGTTTCAGGACAGGTACCATTCGCCAAGTATCGCCGTGGCTATTGTCCATGGTAATGACATTATCTTCGAAGATGCGCAGGGCTTCACCGATCTGGAGGAAGAAATTCCGGCAACTGTCAATTCCAAATATCAAATCCAGTCCATCACCAAACTATTTACAGCAACCATGTTCATGCAGTTATGGGAGCGGGGGGTGGTTGATCTGGATGAGGACGTGCAAAAATTAGTGCCTGAGTATTCTGCAAAATGGCGTAAACAAGCCGATACCGGGACTACACTCCTGGAACTTGCAACGCATAATTCAGGACTTCCACGGAATTCCCCTGCGGATGTGGATTTTGCCAAACAAGTAGACAGATGGTTATTGACCAAAAATGATCTGGGACCTATTCAGTCTGCGACAATGGAAGCATTTATTCGCTCACTTCAGTATATCGATAAAGAATATCCCGAATACCGGTTTTTAAATGGGAATACCCGTCACTATTCCAATCTTGGTTATGGTCTTCTTGGCTTGGGCCTGGAGCGGGCTGCAGCAACAGGATACGAGGAATATGTACTTTCGGAAATCTGCAAGCCTCTAAAGCTTGCAGACACAGGATTCGGTACGTTCAGCTCGGGGGGTAACATTATTGCCAAAGGCTATTTCTATGCAGGTGATGAAGAGGGATTCATCAAAACCCCTGACTTTTACCCCAATTCAATGGTATATGCGGGCGGAATGTACTCAACAGCTTCGGATCTTGCTAAATTTATCAGTGCACAGTTCGACGAGAACAACCCGATCATTTCGGGTAAGAGCCTGAGAATGATGCAGCGTTTAGGAATAGGGTGGTTACGTAATTACCCCTTCGTTGTACACGAGGGGTCAATGCTGGGAGCGCGCAGCGAAATCATATTCAATCCTGAGTTAAAGATCGGGTGGGTCGTGCTGGCCAATACGACCGATTTTCAATTTGACAGGATAAACGATTATATCGCAGAACTGATTGTACCCCTGTTTATTGAAAAACCGGTCACCGAGCTGCAGGAATACGTTGGGACATATGTGTTGGAAGGCAGTTTTGACAGCTTGAAAATATATTTAAAGGACGGAAATCTCTATTCAACCTACCTTGATGAAATTATGCCGGACCTGCCGTTGGTCTTTTCCGGCAACAATTCATTGACCGCCGCCGGAAATGACGGACACGGGATACACTACCGGTTTAATGTCGGATCCCAGTCAGAAATTACGAGCCTTACCCTCAATCAGCTGAGATGGATAAAGGAATAAATCCCATCCTGTTTTCCTGCATGATTTTACCGCTTTTGACCGGTTTTCTGATTTATCCGCTTAATGCACAACAGATGGCTGTCGAAACCATCACGGGAAGAAAAATTGCAGTCGCTGAACTGGAAAGGTTTATCACCCTGCAGATGGATTCCCTGGAGGTGCCCGGTCTTTCACTTGCTGTCATCAATAACAAATCAGTTGTCTATGCCGGGAACTTCGGTGTCAAAAACCTGCTCACTGGGGAACAGGTAAATCAACATACCCTTTTTGAAGCCTGTTCGCTGTCTAAACCCCTATTTGCGTATTTCGTGCTGAAATTTGTACAGCGGGGAGCATTGGGTTTGGATACCCCGGTTTACACTTACTTTATGGACAGGGAGGTGGATTATTCCGATTCCGGGTATAAAGCATTAACAGCCAGAATGGTTCTGAACCACTGCTCGGGATGGCCCAATTGGAGGGATGCCCCAGGAGACCTGCTTGAATTTAGTTTTAAGCCCGGTAGCCAATCAAGGTATTCGGGAGAAGGCTATCAGTACCTAAAAAGAGTCCTAAACTATCTTTTGGATGTTTCGGATATCAAGCTGAATGATTACTTCCTTGAAGAAGTTACTCGCACGCTGAATGCGGAGCCGATGAGTTTTGTCTGGCAGGATTCCATGAAAGTATTTAAAGCCTATGGTCATCGTAACGGAGTTCCTACAGACAACGGTCCCCATGGCAGTCCGGATTTATTTGATGCGGCAGCGGGGCTCCATACCACAGCAGGTGGATACGCCAAATTTATTGCTGAACTGATGGATCCCAATAACGCGCTAAACCAAGCTCTCCTTGAATTACAAACATCCCTGCCCCCGGAGTCTGACGGGCTCTACCGAAGCCTTGGCTTTCCTTATAAGCCAGTCGCAGGCGAAATGAGGTTCTACCATTCAGGCAATAATGGAGATACCCGATCTTATTGTCACTTTTATAGAGAGAAAGGTATTGGATTAGTTTTGTTTGGTAATTCTGATAATTTCTTTTCCTCCGGGTTTGTCGCTAAAATGCTGGAGTTTCTGGATGAGGAATATCCCTACTGAGTGAAACAGCCCTTCCAATATTCTGCATGACTCGTAAAAAGCAACCTATTAACCGACAAAAAGATCATCATTATAGATAATCAGATAAATCTATATGATTATCCGCTTTTCTACCAGTAACGGAAGAAAGGTGTCATAATATTCGAAAAACACTAGCGGAGCGGTGATACTCCCTGAATAAAGTTGACACATTTTGTTGGGACAAAAAACCAATTAAGATGAAAAAAGGATTTCAACTAAAGCCCCAACGTATTTTC
>NZ_JAVDWS010000059.1:0-4302 GCF_031457395.1 Algoriphagus sp. 4150 | reverse complement strand
TTTTCATTGGATTATAGATTTCTGGATGAGGCTTATCAAGCCCAGTATATTGCCGAACAACGGGTTTCCATTTTATCAAAATACTTTGCCGGACTTGCTATCATTATCTCCTGCCTGGGATTATTTGGACTTGCCACTTATACTGCAGAAAGGCGGGCAAAAGAAATAGGCATCCGAAAGGTGCTTGGTTCGAATGAATGGAAAATCCTGACCCTTTTGACAGGTGACTTTGCGAAAATGGTATTGATCGCGATTGTTGTTGCAATTCCAATAAGTTATTACCTCACCAAAAGTTGGCTGGATGGATTTGCGTTTAAAATTGACCTGGAATGGTGGTTCTTTATCGGAGCCGGCATACTGACTTTGCTGATTGCCCTGCTTACGGTAAGTTTCCAGTCTGTCAAAGCAGCGCTGATGAATCCTGTGAAGAGTCTGAAGAGTGAGTGATGAGAGTAACAATTATCAATTACCAATGTCCAAGGCTCAGGTGTTGCGATCCTTGAACATTGAACATTGAGTTTGGGCATTGAACCTTTGAATCTAGAATCTAGAGTCAAGAACCAAAACTGGAGACAATGTAACGGAGATGGATCACTGGCCGACTCCCCTTGGACTTCGAAATTCATCTTGAAAATGGATTTTCATTAAAGGGGGCAGGGGGATTTTACAAGAATCAAGAACAGAGATCAGTTGGGTAAGTCAATGCGAACGACAGACGAGTTTAGCAAACTGGAAAATTGATTCCACCAATCTTCCAGGTCTCATTCCCGGAACATATTGAATTTCCCAAGCATATCGGGAAGACCGTCCTTTTTACTGTTTCGGACATAGATCTGACCGCAACAGTCCAAAATAAGGTTCAGTATGGCATCGTTCCTATTGTGATTATTGGAAATATTCTGGGTGATTTCTGTAACCCTAAAGGTGGCTGATCCCCAATGCCAAATAAGATACAGTAGATCGGGAAGATTATATTTTTTAAAAATAATCTGTAGCAAGTGCCAAGGATCAATTTCCGGGATCAACCTGTTTGTTTCCGGAAGAAAAGAGGATATTTCTGTCCGACTGGTTTCGGTTTTCTGGTTAGGTTCATCAGCTATTGGTCCAAGAGAAAGCTTATTTTGAATAAGATATGCTGCATGGATAAGCCGGGAAAAATCATTGACAAAGCCATTGACTCCTTCTTGGGGATCCCAATAGGCAACGCTGATTTTTCCTTTTACAGAAAGAGAGAGTGTCTCAAGAAGGTAATGGGCTTCATGAATGGTATAGCGATCTTTGAAGAAGTGTACAATATAGTCGAGAGGATCGAACTGCTGTTCAGGTGGAATAGGATCGGGTATAGGATATCTGACGATCCGATAGCGATCTTTCGTATCCATCACCTGATTTGACTTCTGCTTAAGGTTGTAATCGATGACAAAGTGCATAATGTGGAAACCAAGAAAGAGTGTTTCTATACGATTTCGGAATTTAGATCGAATTTTCTCCGCTCGTCGGAGCATAGTCCCAGTAAACTACCTAAGCATTCGTTGATTTCCTTTTCTATGTTTTCCTCCACTTTATAAGAGCCATTGTATCGGGCCTTGCAATAGGCTCCGTCCAAAACAGAAAGCGCCTCTTCCTTGCCGGTAAATAAATCGGATAGCTCAGGGATATACTTCGAACACAGTCTTAGTAGAACCTTTATCTCATGGGTCTTCTTCTCTATTTTTTCCCATGCCAGCAACAGCCCTCTTAATGCCAACTCGGCGGATTGATGTAGAAAAAACAACTTCATTTCAGAAGAGGCAGTTTGTGCTATACGGAATAACTCCTCTGATTTTTCAAGACTTTGGTTGAGACGGGCCAAGGCAGCAGCCTTGATGGTTTGGATGTTTTCATCGGAAACCTGAGGCAATCCTTCAAACCCTTCTGCGAGATATACAGGAGATGAAGAAAGGATTTTTTCAAATAAGAATGGGTTTCCATCGGTCAAGCACTTTGTCAGATAACTTACATTGATGCAGTGGATTTGATAGGAAGGCCTGTCTTTTAGGAGCAGACCGATCACCGCTTCAATCTGATCATGTTCACTGGGGGTATGATGGGGGAGTAAGACATACAAGTCACTTATGTTTTGGTCTTCCTGCAGATAAATAGCCTTGGGATATAGCAATATTTTCAGCGCGTCACAAAGAACCTGGACCTCCTTTTTGTCTTGGGGCGCATTTTCCAAACCTTTGTTCACCTTCATGCCGTAATGGATATAGGCCATCAGCATTTCCCAGAAATACACGTTGTTTTCCACTTCTTCAGAAGTATCCAGTTGCTGGACAGAATAGATGACAGAACTTTTGTGTAGGCACCATAATATGTTCTTAATGGATTCTTCGCTATAGCTTTCAAAGAGTTCAAATGGTTCGAAATCAAAGGCGGTAGGTATCATGATGTTTTTGTTTTTGAGTGGTCAAATAGTCTGGTGTAGATGATGTAACAGGCCTCTATCAGCCTGATGAAGTCTTCAGAATATTCTATAAAAACTTCAGCGTTTTCTTCTGCACCTGTAAAATAGCATATTGAATAATCCCTCATCTCGTTCCATTTTTTCACCCACTTTTTCAGGGGTTTTTTGAGGAAGAACCCCCGTAGAACAATCCATGGATTTCTGATTTCCTGTTTGTCCAATCTGCTGGGCAATAAATAGATGTGCTCCGATAGGTTGGGTGCTGAAGTTAGTTTTCGATGCGGGACAAAATCTTCTATGCAGGGATCGTCCACAGGTTCCAGGTAGCAATTTTCGTAGAGATAATGCGCTGAATAAATTAGCTTTAGGAACTCATTACCAAAATAGGCGTGGTCTCCCGGTGTGAAGCCCTTGAAGTCGGGTGTCCCGGATAAGGCATTCTTGAAGATCCTCATTATCCTTTTTTTCCATGAATCGATATCCATCATACTGATGAATAGATCGTGTAAGACTTCGTTGCAATGGTCAAGGGACTTGCATTTCAGCTTTGAGGGGTAGGTTTTGTAGAAGGTGTTCATCGGATATTGAGTCAAGAGGTTTTAAGATTACTTCCAACTTTTGATTCAAGCGGGTTTTCGGATTAAAAGGCGGTATATTTCTTTATGTTTAGCTTATTATCTATGGACTTGATTGGTTACAGTATTTTAGAAATGTGAAAGAATGCCCGGAAATGTTTATTTTGGGGGAACCAAAATTTAATCTTATGGAGAGGCTATGGTTATAAATACTACCACAGGAAGAGAGTTGAATAAACATAAAATGACCATTTGGCTTGATCCAATAGGAAAACAAGCTGATTACCGGTAAATATTTATAAATTAGTTCAATCCGGATGAATGAGTGGTTGTCGGAGTTTTCCGAGCCATCCGGATGCTGCTGGGGATCCAGCGATTATCGTTGTCTGCCAAAAATGCCTTTTTGGTTCTTTTTGGCTATATTTCTATAGCCGCCTTAAAAATGGTTATTATTATCTAATAAATCAAATTATAAAATGTATTTTTTCTATTATGTCGGAAATTGTCAAAAGAATCGGTGATTTTGCTCATGAAGAGCGAATCAGCATTCGTCAAATTGAAATTGCGATTGGCTCTGGCAACGGGACTTTGTCCAAGGCAATCGGGTCAAATAAAGATGTTCAGACCAAATGGATTTCGCTGTTTATAAAGAAGTTTCCCGAAGTGAATCCTATCTGGCTTTTGACAGGGAAAGGGGAAATGTTGAACCCAAACTTATCTTTGGCCCGTGACATGGTAGAAGAGCCCAAAGAGGAACTGGTGACCAAAGAGGGAATGCGCCAAAAGCAGGAAGTGATCGAAGCGCTTAAAAGACTTGTGGACTCTATGGAAGGGCAGCTTAAAGACAAAGAGCGACTGATCCACATGAAGGATCAATTAATCAGGGAATTGGAGGGAAAAGATATTAAAACCTGAATATGCATTACCAATTCTATTGCTTACTGAGCCTGTGCAGGGGATTGAGTCAGGACATTATTGTTTTTGACCCTGCCGTTTGTAGGAATTGAATACCATTTTGGTGCCGCGATTCAGTTTTAAAAGAGGTTGGTTTTCTGGACGGTAGAGGTTTTTCCAATTGTGTTAAAGTAGAAGGTGTCAAGTAAAGACGTGTCCGACTCCCCCTTGGACTTCGAAATTAATCTTGAAAAAGGATTTTCGTTAAGGGGGCAGGGGGATTTTATCAGAATGACTCGTCCTAAAAATAGTTTACAGGTTATCGTTTAAATCCAGGTACTGATTGACTGTTTCTGCTAGTCCTTTTATTGGTTTACAAGTGTACGG
>NZ_JAVDWS010000058.1:0-4483 GCF_031457395.1 Algoriphagus sp. 4150 | reverse complement strand
AAGCTTGACAAGCGTTCCTTGCCGGAAGCGGACTTCAGTTCGCAGCAGAGTTATGTCGGTGCCCGTACTGAGACCGAGTCCGTTCTATGCGGGATTTGGCAAAACCTATTAGGAATAAATAAGATCGGAGTTAATGATAATTTTTTTGCATTGGGGGGGAATTCAATTATCAGTATTCAAGTGATAAGTCATGCAAGAAGATCAGGGATTAATCTTAAGCCAAAGGATTTATACCAATATCAGACAATATTGTTACTTTCTGCACAAATTGACAAAGAGCAATCGGAGAATATAGTATCTCCAATCGAAGATTCTGATTTTTTCGAATTATTACCAATTCAGCAATGGTTTTTTTCAAGAATAGGAGATGCATTAAGCAATATGAGCCAGTCTCTTATAATCTCTCTTGATAAAAAAATTGAGCAGGCTTCGATCGTTGTTGCCTTAAATCAAGTTATTAAGAGTCATGATGCACTAAATGTTAGTTACTATAAGCAAAATAATAAGTGGTTTCAGAAATATGTCGATCATTCAATCGAACTATTACAAGAAGATTTTACTCACCTACCGAATCCCAATCTATCAGAGCAATGTGAAATATTGTCAAATACATACCGTGCACAATTGAGCCCAGTCTCAGGCGAATTGATAAAAGCAATTGTGATTAAAACTCACAGTAGTCTGCAGAATAATTATCTTTTCCTTATCGTTCATCATCTCGCAATTGATGATTTATCATGGTTAATATTGAAAGAAGATTTAGAATCAACTTTAAATCAATTACGGGAACGTAAAAAAATAGAGTTACGATCAAATAAGGGAGCTTATAAGAAATGGTATAGAGGAGTCCTGGCACTGGCTAGCATGGAGACAATTCTGTCACAGAAAAATCACTGGAAAGACATAGTAAAATACACACAATCTCTATCTCAGAACGTTTACGAAATAGATCCAAGTAGTGCAATTGGAGGTTTTTATAAAGCTGAATTTCCAATGCAACTTACTAATGAACTCTTGAGTCAAGTTCATCGTGCGTATCAAACTGAAACGGTAGAAATACTACTTGCCGCCTTAAATCAGGTAATAATTCGTAACTTTGGTTTTGAAAGGGTAGTCATTGGAATGTTACATGGTGGTCACGTAAATAGTTCATTATTTCCTGATATTAACCAAGCTGACTTGGTGGGCTGGCTATCAACACTGTATCCTGTTTTGCTGGCTAAGCAAACTGGTGATTCTGGAAACATGATAACTGCAATAAAGGAGCAGCTCCGGTTTAGTCCTGGTTACGGAATAGGTTACGGAGTATTACGCTACCTACATCCGCAGGATCAGGTACGCAACGAATTGGAAATAAATAATTTTGAATTAATCTTCCAGCATCGCGAACAACTTGGTTCTATAATTTCGAAGGAAAAGAAATCACATAACAAGCTTTGGCCACCAGTTGTGAACAGTGAAGAATTCCAATTTCTAAATGGCATACTATTAACCTCGAGTTTATCAGAGGGCCAATTGACAATACATTGCAATTATTCCAAAAAACGATATCATGAATTGTTTATTCGAGAATTAACAGATGGTATTATTCAGAGCCTGAATTCACTAATTCACTATTGTCTGAAACAAAAGCATACGCACTATTCAAAATCAGATTACCGTGAAATAACATTTGATCAAAAGTATTGGGTTGATCGGGAAATAGAAGAAAACTATAAATTAAAAGATAAGCGTCATGGAGCCGTCACCATGAATTTCTTATTACGGGGTAACTTCAATCAGGATGTTTACCAAGAATCACTGAAATATTTACTAATTAGACATGAAAGTTTACGAAGTTCCTTCATTGTCTACAATGGGGAACCAACACTAAGAGTGCTATCACTGAGTGATTTACCTAAGTATTCTGATTTTAAAGATTTCTCATTCTCTAACGAGGGAAAGGACGATTTTATATTCTTTGAAAATCATTGCTTTGACCTTAAGAAAGGACCTCTTTTTTTGTCGAGGGTTGCTCAACTAAGAAAAGACGAATTTGTGCTGTCGTTCAGGGTACATCACGTAATCATGGACGATTGGTCGATTGGTGTTTTGCTTCGGGATTTTTTTGTAGCCTATAAGTCAATCAGCTCTAAGAAGGTGCCACCGCTATTGCCGTTGAAACGTCAGTTTAAAGATTATATAATGGACGCTGTAATATCAATTCGTGAAAACTATACTAATCATAAGAATTATTGGCTAACTGCCTATAATGGATTGCCGCCAGAACTGGTACTTCCATTTGCAAAACCAAGAGTAAAGTATGACATTGCTAAGAAAATAGGACGAAATAAGCATTACTATCTAGAATCAAGTGCTTTTGAAAATATCAAAAGAAAGGCAATTGATCGTTCAACTTCCGTTTTTAACATTCTTCATAGCATCTTAATAGGGTATTTAAACAGCGAAACTGGACAAAAGGACATTTGCATAGGGACTCAAATATTTAGAAGAGATCATTGGGATATTGAGAATCAAATTGGATTTTATGCTAAAACAGTTTTGATGAGAACTAAAATCGAGAATGTCAATTCTTTCGACAACATTGTAGATAGTGTTATTGTTTCAGACAGTGAAATGCTGACGTATACAGCCTGCCCGTATTCTGAAGCTGCATACAGTCTTTTGCAGGCAGGTGATATTATTTTTGGGAAATTTTGGAAAGTAGATTTACATTATAAATCAGGTCAAGGATTCTATGTTAATCCAGCTGATTTTGAAGATAACGACCTAGAAATTGTTTCGTATATAAATCAAGAAAAATCAGAATCTATTGAGAATTTAGTGCCATATGATCTTCAACTTACTTTTGTAAAAGAAGAGAATGCCTTTCGTTTGATGGTAAATTATGATAGCAATGTGTTCAGCGAACAGTCGCTTGATCTTTTTTTTTCTGGTTACTTTGCATATTCTGATCTAGTGTTTTCTGATATTCCTACAGCCTAGCCATATGCTTCCCGCTAAGAAGCAAATTCACTATTAAAAAAAATGTAGACATTGTAATAATCATGACAGCTTTCTTCACTCTCTACCACCATCATAGTTTTGTGGATCTCAAAATACCAAAATTTGCTATGGCTATTGGTATTCAAGTGGCGCAGGAGAATTTTGGTGAAATTGCGCCTTTTTGGAATGTAAAATAATTATTGGGCTAATCTACTTGGGACAGAGGTGTCTTCCTGCTTTAGTGTTTCCGGCTGTAGATTGTGTGATGTCAACGGTCTTAATAATTAAGATTATAGAGGTGCCCAGATTATATCATTTCATATTTGAAATATAGATTCTTATCCTTATTGACCCTTCTGGTAATCAAATTGTTGAAGATTGTATCTTTATTCTGAGAGTGATTGATCCGGTATGAAAACTCACCCAAGTAACGATCAATATGCCTTTTGCTTACCCAAGAATACGTCGTTCGTAACCATGATTTTACTTGATGGATCATTGTATGAATGGCTTTAAAGTTCATTCAAGCCCAATTCACTTGGAAGCTGTTTGATGGTGTAATCCTTATTGATCGATCGGTATCCTTTCCATTGATCTGTAATCGCTCGGGTGGCCTTGTCTATATGGCTTTCAAAAATCGACCGCAGAAATTTAGCTGAAAAATCCTTGATTCTTGAGGCATAAAACCGTCTTACTTTTCCTGCCTCAGTAAGCTCCATGGCGAACACTATCTTCTTTTTCTTGCCTCCATAGCTCCTTCCGGTATGCCCGGCTTCTTGGCCCCTTACTACAAACTCATCCACATGAACCTCTCCCTGCATCGGATGATTTTCGTTCGATTTCATTGTCTCACATACTTTATGCATGAAACTCATTGCTGTTTTACGGTTAATCGCATAACGCTTGGCTACATACATGGCAGAGAGCCCTTTTGTACTTGTACTCATATCAAAATAGAGATAAAAAGCCTTTACAAGACCAGATTTGACTTTATAGAACAACGGGTCTGCTCCAGCACTTTCAGTATTGCTGCACTTATTACAAGTGCGTAACCCTTCCTAATTTGACTACCCTGATGACCACATTTGCGGCAAGTGAATCCATCCTTCCATTTGAGTTTTGCCAAATATTTTTAGCAGTCTAATTCCGTTTGGAAGGTTCTACTAAATTCTATGACTTGTTGCCCTTTAAAAACATCCATTCTTTACGTTTTTGATAGAATAAATATTTGAATTTAAATGGACACCTCTATAAGATTAAATTAACGTGAGTTCGGGCTTTTGGCTATATTAAAGTGTTGACGTTCAATATATTAATGTCAAAAACCGCCCGCTATGCTTAAGGATAAAATTACCGAATTTTTCGTTTTCATTGGCGATTTCTGCATCGATTTTGAATTGGAGATACAAAAACACCTCCTCGAATCATCAACTAATAAATCAAGAAAAGGGCCGCCTCCCTTGCTGATTCCGAGATCATGAGTATTCTGGTTATGTTC
>NZ_JAVDWS010000057.1:0-4725 GCF_031457395.1 Algoriphagus sp. 4150 | reverse complement strand
TGTTCAGGTAGCCCCGCGCAACGCCCGCCCCCCCTATGTATAACTCCCCGGTTACTCCAACCGGAACAGGAACCCCATGCTGATCCAGAATGTATGCTTTCTCATTAGAAAGCGGTCTGCCAATCGGTAATTGATTCGGAAATTCAAATACTTGCTTATCCAAAAGATAAGCTATACTACACATCGTAGTTTCCGTCGGGCCATATCCATTCAATACATATATGTTCTTTGAAACAATCTTATTGGCATCTGATGCATAAACGTTTTCAACACCCGTTACAATTCTAAACAAATGAGGCAATGAATTTATACTTAAAAAATTAACCAAATCCCTGATGAAGAAAGGCGGGATGTAGCAATAATCAACTTGATATCTACTTAAAAAACAAAACAGCTTTTCGCTGCTATAGCGTACTTCATCACTCACTACTAATAATCTCCCACCATGGAACAGCGTATTGAATATTTCATAAACAGACACATCGAAAGTATAATTCGTCCAAAGAACACCATTTTTACAAGGTATGTTGTGCGAATCCGCATAGCACAACTGAATAAAGCTAACATGCTCTACCATCACTCCTTTGGGTCTACCGGTAGTTCCTGAAGTGTAAAGTACATATGCTAGATCCGAAGAAATATTATATAAAGGAAGGGGAGATAAGTCCTCGTCAATGTACAAATTCTCGGTCAAATCCATGCAAATAACCTTATCTTCCGGCAATTTTACACCATCACACAAATGACGTTGGGTTACTACCAACACCCCATGCGTATCCGACAAGATGTACTCAATTCTTTCTCTTGGGAAGTTCGGATCAATTGGCACATATGATGCCCCTGCTTTCAATACTGCAATTATCCCAACGACCATTTCCACACTTCGCTCAAGACAAACAGGAATAATTGTATCTGGGACAATTTCTGTCTGGGCACGTTTATTAAATTCTCTCCGGATGTAGCGCGCAAGCTGATTACTTTTCTCCTCCAACTCACGATATGTCAAATCAATTTCGTTATACGTAACAGCTATCTGATGAGGAACCTGTGCTGCACGTCGGCTAAATATTTCCTGAATAGTTACGTTCAGCGGAAACACTTTCTCTGTATTATTCCACTCATAAACTATACGATTATAACGTTCCGAAGAAAGGCCTATATTTTTTTTTATATCAATATCCAAATTATCTATATATTCATTTACAGCATGTTTATAAACATTAATAAACTCTTGAATAACATCTGGGAGGAAAAGGTTTTTTCTATACTCCAATTTAAAATAAATATTTTCAGGAGGTGTATCATCGTACAATAGACCAAGTTCATAAATACTATTCTTACTCCAAGCTATATCGAGTCGATCAGCTTTTAAATCCATCAATTCTAAAGCAGCAACATTAAGATAGCTTTGCGAAAAACCCACATTAAAAACTGAATTAATATCGACTTGATTTATTCTCCGTTGATCACCTATAATATCAGTAAGAGAATATCCCTGAAAGGGAATAACTTCTTTACGCTGGGCTGCTAAGTATTCAATCAGATCTTCTAATGTCGTAATTGAATCAATATCAAACTTCATCGGAATGTTGTTGACAAAACATCCAAGCACATCACCAAACCCCTTCGGACGCGTGTTGACCGTATAACTAATACAAAACTTTTTATGATTCAGAAACTTTGATAAGACCAAACCATATAAAGCAGATAGGACAATGAATAATGTATGATTTCTCCTTCTCCTGCAAATGCTGCGAAGTTGCTCGGTTTGAGAAGAATTCAATTCAAAGTAAATGAATTCGCCTGTCTGGTCGGCTAATACATTGTTAGCCTGTTTACCATCAATATTTTGCCGATAGGGAAGATTTACTTTCAATGGCATGTCACTAATAAAATCCAACCAGAACCTTCGAGCGTGAACCTTATAACTCTTAGTCAACACATCTCGCTCTTCCGTTACCGCATTGGAAAATGCTGGAACAAAGTCATAAGAGGCTTTCTTTCCATTGCAAAGAGAATTATAAATCCTCTCAAGCATTCTATAGAATTGAGACACCCACGCAGCATCACAGATCACGTGGTGGGCAACAAAAAAGAAATAGAACTCATCAACATCTGACACTTTCCGCGTTGCCACATTGAAGCGCAGCAATGGCCCTTTCATCAAATCAAAAGGCACGTATATAACAGATTTTACCTGTTCTTCTACGGAGGCGAGTGAATCAAATGTTAGTTCATGATAAAAATCATCAATCTGGAAATTCCCATGGTAACATTTTTCTCCATCTTCAGAAAATTGGGAATGAACAATTTCAGCTTGTTGAATGAATACTTCACAGGAGCGTTTTAAATAGCTTTTGTCAATTTTACCTGTCAGTTTATTGACATAAGAAACATTATATGAAATTTCAGAGGGCCTTAGCGCCCATTCCAGAAAAAATCTTCTTTGTGATTCAGATATTGCAATTTCTCTTCTGTTCCATTTACCTTGTCCCATGGTTTTTATCATGTTGGCTTTTCCGTAATAATAAAGTAAAAAAAATACAAATCGACAATCTGGTTGCCAGTTTTTTTAATAAATGTAATGGCGCACTTAACCTGTTCCCCAACAAAGAAGCTTAGATTAACTTGATCATCGATTTTTTGAACATATTACATAAGATGTAGAAAGTCTGTTGGTCACAGTAAAATCAGCGTCAATCCAGTAAAAAACGAAATCGCTGGGCAATTGTAAATCTTGTCAGATCATCCTAGTAAGTTCCCCACTATCATGTAAATACTCATTAACATTTCCGCACATTGATCAGTTGCATGATCCCAACTTAAACACCAGAATAGAGATAGTCGTTTAAAATCCTCATTTTTATCTAGTCAAAATAAGATGAATGGGCATTTTTCAGAGTCAAATCATTAAAGAGTTCATTAGTCGGTTCCAAGCGACCTAAACTGCCAGAAAACCCTAAGTAAAATCTAGTGATCATCCAGATATCAATGAACGCTATTTTATAAATAAAATCAATTTCGTTTTATTTAAGGCTTTTCATATTTGGTTTGAAAGGGCTGACTCACCCTTGGTCATATTAACACTTCAGATCACGTAAGACTAAGGAATATATCCAAGAACAGCCTAGATGTTCTTGCACAAGACCGGAGGCTAGGTAGTCAATCGGAACCAATCCGATGAATGGTGATGGACATTTGGACGGATTAGTCGTAGACAGCAAAGAGACAGAAAGGACTAACAGGAGTTACAGAGGAAAGAAAAAAGTTTGTCTGAGCAGTTGAGCTCAGCAAAGACGGTAACCTAAATCTTTTTTACGTTAGCAATATCACAGATTTTCCAAAATTACTGCAGCCAATAATCCAACGTCATATTTCGGAAGGAGCAACTGATACCACAAATAAATGGAAGGGCTATTGCCCCATCCTAAAACGGATCAACTAGTTTCCAAGTGAACTTGGTATGAATGTCAGAAAAAGCAAATTGACCTCCTACTGAATAACCTCCCCTTTGGGATTAACAGATTTCAATCAAAACTGACAATCTCCCACAACCTAATCAGAAGAATTGTTAACGAGGACATACTCTATATTCTAAATATTGTATGAGTCCAAGCGGTCATATCTAAAAAGTAAATCAGTTGTGTTGGCAGATTTTCCAAAACCTAACGCTCTGAATAATTTATTTAACCCGTTATGCTACTTAGGTGATTGAGATTTTAAAGTTATTTGGTCTGTTGAATTTAAATTTATACAGGTACTGAACCAGTGTTAAGGCTGTAATTTTGGCAAGAATTCTAATTTTGAATCCTTGGAAAGTTTTGGCGTAGTTTCTTCTGATCATGAACTGGTCGCAGAGTTGTGGGAACAGCGTTCCCTGCCTTTTTCTTCCCTTTCTGAATACCCACCCTTGCTTTACAACCCCTTTTTGGTTAGTTCTCATCGGAGTTTCAAATTTGATGTCTGCAGTATGAAACAGGCCCAGTTGAATGGAAGATGATAAATACCCCTTGACATACAATCAGAGAGTTTGGCATTCATCTCAGAAAGAAAATTTACATCATGTACGTTGGCTTTGGTCAGTTCGATCTAATGGAAAACGCCAGTTACTGAACAGCCCCCTTGTAATTTATAGCCATAGAAGTACATTTTTGTGTGGCACGGTGTCCCTTTTCTTGAGAGGTTTCAAAAGCCTCCGCACAGACTTTAGACTGTTTTTCCCTTGTAAGTCTGCATACTTCAAGTGGCATGGAATCGGTGATGTAATAGTATACACTACTGAGAAACCCCTCAACCAGTTTGTTTCTGACCAGATCGATGGTGAAAAAAAGACCTCTTTTCCTACGGTTAAATCTTGATCTGTCTACCATGTTTCGAAATGATTCCCGATAATCAGATCGAAGTTTGTTAAACAACCATTTCCCAATGTAACAAGACATGAATTCAGCCACACGAAAAATCAGAATCACTTCTAAATCAGAAAATTATAATCTTGTGCCGCGCAGGAAAAAGTTGCCTGATGAATCGAAACTGAGAGATTAAGTTATTTGATAGTCTGATAAACTTTATCGAAATTCAGTTTAATCTCGTGCATTGGCTTGGACTAGTAGTTTTTGCTAGGAACCCTAATTTAACGTGAGTTCGGGTTAAGCACAAAGGGATAACTGGACAGAAGGTAATTCAAATTCGATGTTCAGGGAAGGTTTTTTAGGGAAAAAGCAATAA
>NZ_JAVDWS010000056.1:0-5198 GCF_031457395.1 Algoriphagus sp. 4150 | reverse complement strand
ACCATCCGGAGTCCTTTCAACCTGGCGCTCGAACAGTTCACAGATCGTCGCCGACCTCTCATACTCTCTATCAGTAGCGTTCCAATCGTATACAACTCTGTTATATTCGTCTCCATGAAGAAGACTCAACTCACAATGAGGCTTCTCAGGATGTGCCAGAACTTCCTTCAAAAGCAGGTCCAGCATACCCATGTGAGCCCTGGCTTTCTCTTCATTTAAATAATAACCATCATAGCGCAACTTGATAGTCAAAGAATCAACATGCTGATAAACGAAAACACCGAAAGGATAATCTACTTTATCTGCTACCTCGCGTATCACGACTCTTAACCCATCTCCATTCTCTTTTCTGAGCCAAGGATAATTTTCAAATATTAGTAGACTATGAAATAATTGTTTTCCATTTTTTTGAAGACGAACAATATCTGCAAAACTATGACGATTTAATTCAGACAACAGCCGATGCAATTCACCCAACTGATACCTGATCGTCCCATTGTTCGACCAGTTTAAAATCAAAGGAAGAGTATTGATATATAAACCTACGCTTTCTTCAATACCTTCTATCGGCAAATCCCTTCCAGAAACAACCGTCCCGACAATGCTTTGATAGTTTCCGCTATAAACTTGCAACAACTTATGCCAAACAAATTGGATGACCACATTTATCGTAATTGCCTCACGTTGACAAAAAGATTTAAGTTTATCATACAAATCGTAATTAATTATCAGCAATTGGGTGGCCGGACGGGCAACCCATTTGTAATTTTCAATATCGATAGGCTTATTAAGCAATGCGCTTATATCATTGATACTTTCAACTTCAGCAATTTTATTTTTCCAATAAACCGCCAATCTGCTTCTGTTAGCACTAATATACTCCTGGCTTTTAATGTAGGCACGATCTTCATACACCGGTACATTCTTTCCTAATAAAAGTAATTGGTAATACTGATGTAAACGTTGAAGTAAAACCAACGCACTCCATCCTTCAGCAATTACATGATGCTCTGTCTTTACCACAGTATACCAATTTTCTGACTGCTTGATAATTTGCAATCTAAATAAAGAGGGTTTGCTCAAATCAAATTTCTTCTTTCGTTCTGTCTTCAGAATTGTTTTGATTCGAAACTCTCGTGCTTGTTGATCAGAAAAATTGCTAAGGTCTGTAATTTCGAACTCAACTCTTCCATATTGGTAGATAATCTGCACCACTTGTTCCTTCCAGTTAAATGCTGTGCGTAATATAGGATATTGTGCAATGCACAATTCCCAAGCCTTCAGATAAAGATCAACCTTCAACTCTTCATGATAATCGAAGACTTGCTGCAATATGTAGGTATCGTCGTCTTGCTGAGTTAAAGCATGATAAATAAACCCTTGCTGTAAACTATTGGCAGGATAAATATTTGTTATCTTATTCTTCAAAGGTTATTACTTTCAATTTGTAATTCATTCAGTAGAGACTGACTTAACTGAACTTCTTTAAAATCACTAGGGGTATAGCTAGTGCCAATCCTATTTAACGTCTCTTCACAATGTTCAATTATTTTTACTAACTCATTTTTGAAACAATTACTAAATTCAATGGTCGCCTTATCACCAAATTGTGTTCTGATATCGAACAACAACTTACCATTATGAACCAAACCATTAATATTGATTACATTTAGGTCCAAATTGGCTGGATGGACGGGTAATCCGCTATATCCCATATCTATCTGCCAGTCGTCTTGTATAGCATCAAATTGACCTAAATAATTAAATATGATGGGAGGAAGGCTAGAGTGTGAGATTGAGGCACCCTTTGAACTAGCAAATGCACCAAAACCAATACCTTTATTTGGAATCCTCCGCATCCCTTCCTTGATAGAAATAATGGTTTCATGAAGTGAGTCCTTCAGTTCAAGTCTGACAGGAAACATACAAGTAAACCATCCTATTGTATGACTATGATCAATATGAACCGACAAATGTTCTCTACCATGGCCTTCCAAGGTGATACTCTGCACAGTAGCACCGTTAATATTTTTCAACGCATACGCCAGTGCCGTTAGAAGTAAATCATTTATCTCAGTAGAATAAGCCCCTGAAGCTTTCTGCAGTAATAAGGTCGTTAAATCATTATCCAGCTCAATTGTCGTCATACTTTGTTTCGCGACATCATTCTTTAGAACCCCAAAGTCTGGATTAACCAGCAATTGTTTCTCCCAAAAATGTATCTCGCTCGGATTATTTTCAGGGTAACTTTTTATAAACTCTACCCATTGACGATAGCTGCTTGTCTTCCTTTCAGGTAAAGACCTTCTGTCATATAGCGTTTTAATATCGTCTCTAATAATGCGCCAGCTTACGCCATCGATAATCATATGATGCGAAGCAAAAAAAATTCGTGCAGTTCCATCGTTGTACCCATAAAGATATCCAACTTGGAACAACGGACCATTCCACAAGTCAAAACCGCTTTGCCATTCTGTGAGTATAGTCTGGATTTCATGTGAAGTATAGTTATTTACATCTAACATTTTCACGTTCATTGTCCCAATATCTGATCGATAGACTTGATTCAGAGTTTCAATGCCTACAAAATGAACTCGTAGTATATCATGATACTTAACAAGTTTATCAATTGCACTGAGAAGAAACTCTTCAGTTAACGGTGGCACATTAATTAAAAAGTTCTGATTATAATAACCTGGAACTGCCAACTCTGGAATTTGCTCGGCGAACCATTGCTGTACTGGCAACAGTTCAAACAAACCGGTCAGCAGCCCCTGTTCAGATTGAATGACAATTTTTGATTGATTATTATCCAATTGGTATGCAAGCGCTTCTATAGTTTTACTTAAAAAAATATCGTTTACCTGACAATTAAATCCTCTCTGCCGTAAACGGTTGGACAGCTGTATGCTTAATATCGAATCGCCTCCAATCCTAAAAAAATCATCCGTGATATTTACCTGTGATAATCCAAGCACTTCCCGCCAGATATCTTGCAATAATAATTCTGTTTGCGAAAAAGGTCTGGTCTTGTCTTCAGTCATCACTAAAAATTCAGGATCAGGAAGAGCTTTTCTATCCAGTTTACCACTCACACTCAGCGGAAGTGAATCCATCCGGATGAAAGCAGACGGTAACATATACGTAGGCAGCGATTTGGAAAGTTGATCTAAGATGATTGATTCATTAAACCTGTCAATATCGGATAAATAATAAGCTATGATTTGCTTTGTGCTACCTAATTTTGTTGATCGGTCTTTTATTGTTACACAGCATTGACTGATTCCCGGAATTTGATTTAGTGCGTGTTCGATCTCGCCAAGTTCAATCCGATAACCGCGAAGTTTTACCTGATCATCATTTCTTTTAATATACTCGATCTCACCATTTGAAAGCCAGCGAACCAGATCACCAGTCTTATATAGTTTCGTAAAGCGTTTAAATTTATCCTGTGGAGTTGC
Organism: Algoriphagus sp. 4150; assembly: GCF_031457395.1. Taxonomy (NCBI): domain Bacteria; kingdom Pseudomonadati; phylum Bacteroidota; class Cytophagia; order Cytophagales; family Cyclobacteriaceae; genus Algoriphagus; species Algoriphagus sp. 4150. Next base: position 1,737 of record NZ_JAVDWS010000056.1, on the reverse strand, counting down.
AAAATGATTTTGGATAAAACTATTCTCCGTAATATCGGGTCTGTTTAGATACCCTCTCGCAAGCCCTGCTCCTCCAATGTGTAATTCACCAATAATACCAGGAGGGCAAACATTACCTGCATTATCCAACACATAAAGTTTTGTATTTTGAATCGGCTTTCCTATCGTATTCTTTTGCCCTCTGCCCAATTTTTTAAAGGTTGACCAGATCGTGGTTTCTGTAGGGCCATACATATTGTATACATCGGCGTCAGTTACCGTAGTGAGCTTATGCAATAACTCTTGAGAAAATTTCTCGCCTCCCACAATAATATGCTTTAGTGACCTTATAAACGGGGTTTCAACATTTATCAATGTTTGTAAATAAGAAGGCGTGATCTGCATTGCGGTAATCGGTCGCTGACTTTTCGAAGTGTCTGTTTTTCTTTGATATTGTATTCTCAGTGCATTGAGATGATTCAATCCATTAAGCACTTTATTATTCTCAATACCGAAATCGATCAGACAAGCTATTTCAGTAACACCTATCCGCGAAATAGCTGATAACAGGTCCTTGCAGGAATCACTGGTTCCTAAAAGCGCAGCGGAACTCCAATATCGCTCAAATGCAAAGTCAAGCAACTGATCGTATTCCTGATCTGTCAGGTTTGAGATCGTAAGCTGAAGATCTTTTGCTAAACCCTGGAGCAACCCGACACTTGATCTAAGGTATGATTTAAAAGGTTCCTTTGCTGTTTCCTTAACAGCGACTAAGTCTGTTCCAATATAGGTGTGGACCATTAAAGCAATCTTTGCCTTATCCAGCGAAAAACCGTTTTCTTTTAGTGACTGCTTATAAAGAGCTATTTTCTTTTCCAAATCGCCGATATCCTGCCCCAGCAAGTGTGTGAGGATATTCGCTCCAATCTTACCCGCACTAATAAAAGTTTCAGGATTCCCTGCACTTGTTATATATATCGTTAACTTATCATTTACGGGTCTTGGGTAAATTTTAATGTCTATTTCAGAATTTACACCATTTACCCGTTTAATACTTCCACCTTGCCAAAGCGTTTGTAACTCTTGTATTTGCTGATACATTATTTCATGGCGATCATGAAAGTTGCCAGGATTTAATATAAAATCATTTGAATGCCATCCAGCTGCTATAGACATGGCAACTCTGCCATTGCTGAGATTGTCTACCATCGACCATTCCTCTGCCACGCGAATAACATCATGTAATGGAAGGACAACACTTCCAGAACGAATCTCAATCCTGTTAGTCAATGTCGATACCCCAGCAGCTAGAACGGACGGATTAGGAAAAATCCCTCCGAATTCATGGAAATGTCTTTCTGGTATCCAGAGGGCTGAGAAATCATGTTTATCAGCATAAATTGCCGACTCCTTCAGAAAATCATACTTAGCCGTATTTCCTTCGGGCTGGCTGGAAAAATAAAACAAGCTGAAATCAAGCTCTCTGCTATCAGATGAGTTTAGCAATTCTCCGATATTAGTATGAGGCCCCCGTAAAGTGATTAATACACCTTTGCTTAAACTCCATAGTAATTCCAGCACAGATATGTCAAATGAAATGGAAGTGATTGAAAAAATATGATCATCCGCATTTATCGAAAGAGCATCATTCATACCTGATAAAAAATTAACCACACTCCTGTGCTCCACCATCACTCCCTTCGGCCGGCCGGTTGTGCCCGAGGTATAGATCACATAGGCAAGATCGGTGGGGGTGCT
>NZ_JAVDWS010000055.1:0-5330 GCF_031457395.1 Algoriphagus sp. 4150 | reverse complement strand
GAGGATGTAATACGATTTATCCAAGATGATTCGTCACTATCAATCTGGAGTCCGCAATACTTTATAGATCTCATAGAAAGTTTGAAATTCAAGGAGACATAAATTGATCCTTTTGACCTTAAAGTAATTTCATTTGATATAGCTAAAATGGTTACTGTGGTTTTAGCCTCATCTCACTCCGATGATCAGTAAGCGGAATTAGTCACAATTTAGCATGTATTTAATCCTTCATGCCTTAAATTCGTAGCTGAAACTGTACCAATCCTATTATGCCAATTATCAATACCCAGACTCTGGCGAAGCTGGTTTTTGTCGCCGGGTTAAGCATTGCAACCCGAATCTCTTATGCACAGACGAATGATACCATTCCTGAAAGCCAGCTCGGTGAGATCATCGTGACTGCCCAAAAGGAGAGTGAAAACCTACAAAAAGTGCCTTTCAGTGTGTCTGCACTTGATGCCCGAAAGGTGGAGGAAATGAATCTTTGGCAGACAAAAGATCTTCGGGGATACATTCCCAATCTATACTCATCCAATCCCGGTGACAATCGAAATGTAATGTCTATACGTGGTATTACCACCACTTCTTACGAGCCGGCAGTGGCAACTTACGTAGATGGAGTAAATCAATTTGGCCTGGATACGTATTTTTTTCTACTCAATGATGTGGAAAGGATAGAAGTGCTGCGGGGGCCACAGGGAACGCTTTATGGAAGAAATGCGATGGGAGGTGTGATGAATATCATCACCAAACCTAAATCGGATAAACTTTCGGGTTTTGTCCGTACCGATGTAGGAAACTATGGCTTTTCCAGAATAGCAGCAGGAGTGAAAACTATGGTGCTTCCGCAAAAGGTGTATGTGGGAGTATCTATTTTATCGGACAAACTGGATGGATATTATACCAACCTTTTCAATGACAGTAATTTTGATAAGCAGAGGAACATGCTGATAGCCGGAAATGTGAATTACCTCTTTGCAAAAAACTGGGAAGCAATTCTAAACTTCAAAAGCAACTCAGGGCGAAATAATGGACCGTTCTCTTTGGCACCTAATGCAGATTCTGCGTTGGAGAATCCTTTTGAGGTAAACCAGAATGCTATTACGGAAATGGTAGACGACAGTCAAAATATTTCCCTGGTAATCAAAAATGAAGGCCCGAATCTTAATTTCTCTTCTCAGACAGCCTATCAAAATAATTATCGCTACTACAAAACGCCTATTGATGGAGATTTCTCTCCGATTGACGGGGTTTCCATAGTAAATAATTATGGTCGGGATTGGAATACTGTTTCTGTCTGGACTCAGGAGTTTAGATTGGCCTCTGCAAATACCGGTCAGAAGCTGAATTGGCAAGTCGGGTTCTTTGGTTTTAATTCTGAGGCTCCCACCAAGCAGGGGATCTATTTCGGAGATGATGCTGCATTGGTTGGCTCTCCGATTTCCAACTTCACCACCATCAATACAAATGTGGCCACCGGATACGGATTTGCTTTTTTTGGACAGGCTAGCTACAGCTTGACTGATAGATTGAAACTTACGGGTGGTTTGCGTTCGGATTATGAAAAAAAGAAGCTGACTGTCTCTCAGGAGATGGATTTTGGACAGGGAGATCCTATGGTAACTCAGCCGGATACTACCTCTAAGGTGAGTTATAATGCGATTTCTCCTAAAGTTGCCCTAGCTTATCAGCTGGCAAATACCAATGAGGTTTATGGAAGCTACAGCCGTGGTTTCAGGCCCGGGGGCTTGTCTGAGATAGGTTCAGATCCAAGTAATCCGCCCTTATTCGCCTACGATCCTGAGTTTTCCAACAACTTTGAAATCGGGAGTAAAAACTACTTCTTTAACAGGAGGATGAGAGTCAATGTATCGGCTTTTATCACTACTATTTCTGATGTTCAGGTGCCAGGGTTGATTTTGCCGGATGCTATTGTGGTGACCACCAATGCAGGTGATCTTACCAGCACGGGAGTAGAGTGGGAGGTAAGTGCACTTCCTTCCAAGGACTTAAGCATTGACTGGAGCTTTGGATATACGCATGCGACTTTTGACAAGTTGATGCTTCCCGGAGAATCCGGTGAGGTAGATTACTCCGGCAACAGACAGATTTTCACTCCCGACGTGACTTCCATGGTAGCAGTGCAATGGACACCCCAGTTCTTTTACTCAAGTCAGCTGAGCTGGTTGGTAAGAGCAGAGTGGTTGTATTTCGGGGAGCAGTTTTTCAACTTGGAAAACACCATCAGACAAGATGCTTATCAGATTGCCAATGCGAAATTTGGAGTAATGACCGATACGATGGAGCTTTCCCTTTGGGCTAAGAATATATTTGATACTACCTACATCGATTATGCATACAACTTTGGCCCTGCCCACTTAGGCAATCCTGCTACTTTCGGGGTAACGGCGATGTATAAGTTTTGAGTGGTTCGAGATTGCAGTTGTCCTGCTTCTCCGGAAGCTGGACGGGATACTTGGAGATTTGTATCTTGAACCATTGGAAAAAAGCGGAGTTCCGTTAAAAAATTGTATTTTTAATTACCTTATTGACTAAAGCTAATGATCCAATCTTTCACAATAGAGAACTTTAAAAGCTACAAAAAAGCAGAGCTGAAATTGGCGCCATTGACAGTAATGGTAGGAGCCAATGCTTCAGGTAAAAGCAATGCAATAGAAGCTATACGGTTTTTAAGTTGGATGGCACAAGGGCAGAAGCTTTCTTCTTTACAATTTGAGGTAAATCAGAATAATGCAGAGATTCGAGGACAGATTAAGGATGTTTTCAAAAGCATTAAACAGCCTTTTGGTATAGGTTGTGCAATTGAAGACGGAGCATCAAGGTGGGATGTTAATGTAAGTTTGGATTTAAGAGAAGGGAAGGAGCTTCATATAAATCGTGAATCTATGACTACCAGCTCTAATGTGATTCTGTATGAAACGGTAAAACCCTCTGTAGGTGCAGATACAAAAATTGTTGTTGCATATAATGATTTTACCAATGGAGTTAAGAAGCCTGAGGTTACTTGTTCTGATCAATTAGGAATATTTACTCAATTTGCACTAACAGAAAGAATTTCATCTGCCCACAAGAAATCACGTTCCGCAATACCAATTAGGGCTTTTCTTACAGAGAATATGCTGTCTCATATTTTATTTCTAGACCCTTCTCCTCAATCTATGCGGAACTATAGCTTTATATCGGATGCGGAGTTGATGGGGAATGGAAGGAATATATCGGCTGTACTTTTTAATCTTATTAAGGAAGATGCTCATCAAAAAATCAACATCCTTAAATTTATTAAGAGCTTGCCTGAGCAGGATATTTCTGACATTGGGTTTATAGAAACCCCAAGAGATGAGGTAATGGTCACGCTAACGGAGACATTCGGAAATGAAAGTCGAAAAATGGATGCAGGTGTTCTTTCTGATGGTACTCTTCGGGTCTTGGCCATTGCTGCGGCATTACTTTCTGCACCCGAGCAGAGTATTGTTATTATTGAAGAAATTGATAATGGAGTTCATCCAAGCCGTGCGAAGTTATTGCTAAATCAGATCAATAAAATTGCTGTGGAAAGGAAACTTCGAATTGTTCTTAGTACCCATAATCCTGCGTTGATGGATGCACTGCCAAGTGAGGTGATTCCTGATGTAGTGTTTTGCTATCGTGATAAACAGGATGGGAGTTCTAAGCTAGTCTCACTCAAAGATGTTCCTGATTATCCCGAATTAATTGCTCAGGGAAGCTTGGGAGATTTGGTCACCGAAGGTTTACTCTCTCGTTTTGTCAAAGATTATGAAGGATCGGAAGCAAAAAAAGAAAAGGCTTTAAAGTGGTTAGAATCCATTAAATAAGTAAGATGATTAAACCGAATATTTGGATTATTGACACCTCCGTTTTCATGAATATTCTTGATGTAGAAGGTTTTAATCAGGATAGAGGGATAATCTTGAAGGAATTTGGTAGTCGAATAGAAGACAAGGATATTTTTTTTCTCCCATTTGTGGTTTTAATTGAGACAGGAAATCATATTGCGCAATTGAATGGGAATATCAAATTCACCAAAGCTCAGGAATTCGTGAAATTTGTAAAAAGTGCACTGAATGGGCAAACTCCTTTTATCCCACTTAGATTTCCGGAAAAAGAAGACTTATTAAATTGGATAGATGGTTTTCCTGAAAAGGCCGCTCAGGAAATTGGTTTTGGAGATTTTTCAATTATAAAAGATTGGGAGGAGCAAAGCAATTTGTCTCAGGGATGGTCTGTTAAAATTTGGTCTTTGGATGCAGGTCTTCAAGGATATGCATCTTAGTTACCAGATTAGTAAAACTTCTGAAATCATTCGATCTCAGAGGCTTTTTAATAATAGATTTTCTAAAAGACCTTCGAGGTTTTTAAAACCTCAAAGGTCATCAATTTTGCCAACTTCAATTGCTTTTTCGGAATCTATGATTCTATGTGGTGAAAAAAGCTAAACCACATAGAATCATAGTAAAACATAGAAATGGAGACACTTTGCCGGCAGGTATACTCACTTTAGGGCTTTGATTTCTTTGTGACTTTATGGTGGCAAAATAAGGCACAAAGTGAAGTTTCTCAAGCCGAAGTTCATGTCCCACGAACGGCAAAATATTTCCTTGATAAAATGTGAAAAAACAGCAGTCTGAAGACTGCAATACAATAGGTCAAAGTCATGAGACTTGGACCAAACACGGTTTTTCTAAAAAGACCTTCGAGGTTTTTAAAACCTCAAAGGTCATCAATTTTGCCAACTTCAATTGCTTTTTCGGAATCTATGATTCTATGTGGTGAAAAAAGCTAAACCACATAGAATCATAGTAAAACATAGAAATGGAGACACTTTGCCGGCAGGTATACTCACTTTAGGGCTTTGATTTCTTTGTGACTTTATGGTGGCAAAATACGGCGCAAGGTGATGTTTTTACTATGTTTTTGGAAGGTTAAAAAAACAGCAGTCTGAAGACTGCAATAGAATAGGTCCAAGTCATGGGACTTGGACCAAGCACGAGCCGCAGTCCATGTCCCACGAATGGCAAAATATTTCCTTGAAAATATCAAATTGTGTCCTCTGCGTATCCCTCTGTGTGCTTTGTGGTTAAAGACTTTTCTTACCTGAAATTTATAAAAAACACCTACCTAAGCCGCCGTTCGTTCTCACAAATGGCAAAATATGCCTTCGATAAATACAATAGATCCAAGTCATGAGACTTGGACCTCAAGTTTGGCTAATTTCTAGCATGAAACAATGCGGACAGGACTGGATTATCTGATTTTTTGAGTGTTTGCATTTTTTTCTGGATGTTTACGAA
>NZ_JAVDWS010000054.1:0-5536 GCF_031457395.1 Algoriphagus sp. 4150 | reverse complement strand
TTATCCGGTTGATTTCTACGAAAATGGTGGATGCCGGGATTTATAATCATGCCCCTGTGTGTCGCGCTCCCGTCATGGATATTTCATCTGATTATAATTTGATTTTTAAAGGACAGCTGGAATCTCGCTGGGTTTATAATCATACCAGCGTGTGCCTTTTGAGTCATGCTCGATTTCATGGCCGGTTATTAGTTAATTCGTGGTCATCATCCATTGGTAGAGAACTCATATGGTCTACATACTCTTTTGGAACTTTCATAGCCCAAATAGCAACCCCTACAAAAAACAGGACAAATATGATTAGAGAGATAATCGGGAATATCTCTACATTTTCCATTGATCTTAATACTTCTTTGTACATGATTTCTCCGATTAGTTAGATGGTGAGACTTTAATATCAGTACCCAATCGCTGCAAATAAGCAATCAAAGCCACGATTTCAGTGGTCGGCATTACTTCTATTCCTGCATCTTTCAAGTTGGTAGCTATCACTGCTGCCTGCGCTTCCAGATCCGCAGCAGCTTGCTGATCATAACCTGCAGGGTAAGGGACGCCAAGCTTCTGCATAGTGCTGATTTTCGCAGGCAGATCAGAATAGTCCAAGGCATTGGTCAATAGCCATGGGTATGGCGGCATCAATGAACCCGGTGACATGCTGCGTGGGTCTTCCATATGGAAATAATGCCAGCTGTCAGGATATTTCCTTCCCACCCGGTGAAGATCAGGACCTGTTCGTTTGGAGCCCCAAAGGAATGGTCTGTCATACACAAATTCCCCTGCTTTGGAATATTCACCATAACGCTCTGTCTCAAATCTAAATGGCCTTATCATCTGAGAATGACAACCTACACAACCATTTTGGATATAAATATCTCTTCCTTCCAGCTCAAGTGGCGTATAAGGCTTAACAGAACTGATGGTAGGCACATTGGACTTCACCAAAATAGTAGGGACGATTTCTACGACTCCACCAATCAGAATAGCCACGGTAGCCAACACAGCGAAGAAAATAGGCTTTCTCTCCCAAGCACGGTGCCAGTATTCTCCTACAGGATTGTACACTTTCGCCAATGCGGGAGCAGAATCCTCTTCGGTCTCTACAAAGGTGCCTTGCTTAGCAGTCATGAACATATTGTACATCATCAGGATCGCTCCACTTACATACAGCAGTCCTCCAAATGCTCTAAGCATATACATAGGCACCAACTCTACCACGGTCTGCAGGAAATTACCATAGGCAAGTTTACCCATCTCGTCAAATTCTCTCAACATCAAGAACTGAGTCAAAGCTGCTACGTACATCGGCAAAGCATAGAAAATGATTCCCATCACGCCTAACCAAAAGTGCGTATTAGCCAGCTTAGTAGAATATATGGTGGTTTTGAATAGCCTAGGCCACATCCAGTAAAGCATACCAAAAGTCAAGAAACCATTCCACCCTAGCCCTCCAATATGGACGTGAGCCACAATCCAATCAGTATAATGGGCAATAGCACTGACATTTTTGAATGAAAGCATAGGCCCTTCGAATGTAGCCATACCATAAGCAGTGATCGCTACTACCATAAATTTCAGTACCGGGTCCGTAGTTACCTTATCCCATGCTCCACGCAAAGTCAGCAATCCATTCACCATACCACCCCATGATGGAGCCAAAAGCATTACGGAGAAAACAGTTCCCAAAACTTGAGCCCACTCCGGCAATGCTGTATAAAGTAAGTGATGGGGGCCCGCCCACATGTAAAGGAAAATCAAAGACCAAAAGTGAATAATGGATAGTTTGTATGAGTAAACAGGTCTATTGGCTGCCTTTGGTAAGAAATAGTACATCAACCCCAAGAAAGGAGTAGTAAGAAAAAATGCCACCGCATTATGACCATACCACCATTGCACCAATGCATCTTGTACACCAGCATAGGCTGAATAACTTTTCAGGAACGAAACCGGTAAAGCCAGGGAATTCACTATGTGCAAGACAGCCACTGTGATAAACGATGCAAGGTAAAACCAGATTGCCACATACATATGGCGCTCTCTACGGGTAAGAATCGTCCCAATCATATTGACTCCAAAAGCTACCCATACGATTGCAATAGCAATATCAATTGGCCACTCCAATTCGGCGTATTCTTTGGAAGAAGTAAACCCCAAAGGCAATGTCAAAACTGCTGAAAGGATAATTAATTGCCAGCCATAGAAATGAAACCAGCTAAGGGATTTGTTCCACATTGGAGCTTTCAGCAATCTGGGCATGGAATAATATACGCCTGCAAAGATCGCGTTCCCCACAAAAGCAAAGATTACAGCATTGGTATGCAATGGTCTTATCCGTCCAAATGTAGTATAGGGGTTACCTAAATTGGCTTCAGGTAAGAAGAGTTGTGTCGCCGCAAGTACGCCGACAAGCATCCCGATTACGCCCCAGATAATCGTTGCGGCTCCAAAATATTTGACAATTTTATTGTCATATAGGAACCTCTCCAGAGTAGTGTCATTCATAGGATTTCGGTTTTGATCGTGGATTTTTTTTAGGTTTCTTCGAATTGTTCTCAAAAAGCATCCTTATCGAAGGGGTGTAATTATCATCAAATTGGCCTCCTTTCATTGCTTTGAAAAACAGGAAAAGAAATGTACCGGCCAATACTAGACTGATTGCGATTAATAGAAAAATAACCTCCATGCTACGACAGTTTTGAGGTTAACAGCCCTTTTCTCCAGGCTACAAAATTTGTGGACAATGTGGTAAAAACCACTACCGACACACTACTTAGCGGCATTAAAATAGCGCAAATCACTGGACTTAAAAGTCCTTGAACTGCCAAACCAACCCCAACTACGTTATACGATAAACTTAATATAAAACTCGCCATAATGATGAGTCTACTGGATTTGGCAAAACTTAAAAAATCAGGAATCATTCCAAATACTTGCGAATCCATAATAGCATCGCTTGCCGGAGAGAAGTGACTAACCTGATCGGAAACTGCCACCCCAACCTCGCTTTCCTGCAAGGCCCCCGCATCATTTAATCCATCACCGATCATCAAGGTGTGACGATTCTTATTTAAATGCTTTAAATAATTCAGTTTATCCCCAGGACTTTGCTTGAAATTATATGTGATAGATCCGCCAAGCTTTCCCTCCAAATAAGCCTGCTCGTGAGAAAAATCTCCTGATAATACATGAAGATCAAAATCCCCTTTAAGCTGATCAATTACATCAGCAGCATTCTCCCGAAGTCCTGATTCGATAATGAAATAACCGAGTTCCTGTTCTTCTACAGACAGGCAAACCACATTGCCATTTTGATTTGTAACACTCCTGAATCCCGTAAAATCAGCTGAGCCCAATTTGAAACATTGTCCCTTCACTATAGCCTGAATACCTGCCCCTTTTATTTCACTGGCTTGATCTAGGGGCATAGCTATTTGATTGCCTAGCCAGTTATTGATCCGAATACTCAGCGGATGAGTGGACCGTTCTACCATTGATTTCAGTACAGACTTGGTTTCTTCTGTCAAGGTCTCGCCCTTATAAGTGACTTTGGCATTTGCCGGATCTGTGAGAGTTCCCGTTTTGTCAAAGACTACCGCATTAATCAAAGCTAGCCGCTCGATCACATTGGCATTTTTCAGGTAAAAACGGCTTTTGCCAAAGATTCTCAGCGAATTCCCCAGGGTGAATGGAGTTGACATAGCTAAAGCGCAGGGGCAGGCCACTATAAGCACTGAGGCAAACACTTTAATCGCAATCGAAAAGTCTATAAAAGCCCAATAAACAAAGGAAGCTAAAGCTACAGCCAATACAGACCATGTGAATACAGCACTGATTTTTACAGATAAAGGCTCAAGTAAGCCTTCTTTACCTTTATCGAAAGACTCATTGTTCCACAAATCAGTCAGATATCCCTGCGAAGGAAGCTTTTGAACATTCAAAAGTACCGGATCCCCTTTTTGACGGCCACCCGCATAGATTAATGCACCTTTTAGTCTCGGCACCGGAACTTCTTCGCCCGTCACAAAACTGTAATCAATACTAGCCTTATCACTTAGTAAAAAAGAATCTGCGGGAATCAACTCTTCATTTCTAACCCAGATTACATCGTCTACTTGCAGCTTCGCAAGGGGAATAACAACCTCTTGATTTTTTACAATTTTGGTGACGGCTATAGGGAAATACGATTTGTAATCCCTATCAAATTCCAGTGTCGAAAAAGTCTTCTGCTGGTAGATTTTCCCCAGAAGCAGGAAGAATAATAACCCTCCAAGACTGTCCATATAACCTGATCGCTGAAAAGCGAATATCTCCCAAAGAGAATAAACAAAGAGTGCAAGAATCCCCAAAACAATAGGGACATCCATATTTATTTGCTTTTGATTAAGTGAATTCCATGCGGATCGATAGTAATCACTCGCTGAATAAACTACTACCGGTATCGCAAGTATTACATTTAAGTAACTGAACAAACCCCGAAATGATGAATCAATCAATTCAGCTTCAGAAAAATATTCAGGGATACTGAACAGCATCATATTTCCGAAGCAAAAACCGGCGACAGCAAATCGCTGAATTAGACGCTTGTCTAACCCAACTCCTTGTTTCTCCTCCAGATTAGAAAGGTTAATTTGCGGCTCGTATCCTATTGTGGACAATAGACTTACTAATTCTTTTATACTAATCTTATCACGAAGAAACTTAACCTGAACTTTCTTTTTAATAAAATCAACGCGGCTGTAAAATACACCTGAATGGATTTGGTGAAGATTTTCCAGAAGCCATATACAAGAGGCGCAATGAATTATAGGGATATAAAAGGTAACATGGCACTCTGTTTCGTTACGAAAATCCAAAAGGCGATCGGCAGTATCAAAATCATCCAAGTAATCAAATCTGTTAGACTGCCCCACTTGGGTACGCTGGCTTGCACCCGGATGACTGGCTATATCATAGTAACTACAGAGATCATTCTCTGTAAGCACTTCATAAACCAACTTGCAGCCTTGACAGCAAAAATTCTTATCATCGGTTAGAATCACCAACTCACCGCAATTTTCACCACAGTGAAAACAAGACACATATTCTGTTGGAGCTATTTCAGGCTTCATTACCTTCAATTTAACTAGAGGATCTATCAGTAAGACAGGAGAAAACAGGTAGAATGTAAAGCAGCCCACAAAAGAGAATCAGACTTACACCGTCCCAGTCATTCCCTTCACACCTCAAAACTATACTATTGGAAAAGCCCAAGTAATGATGAAACACATGTGAAAAGCTGACAAAAGTCAGTTTTATTGATCTGGGATTGACACTGTATCAGTTACACATCCATTACTAAAATAAAAACCAATGTGGTTCCTGAATGACCCAGTAAAAAGGCCTATTGACAAAAAAATGTAAATGTCAGCTCCGCCTGTTGCTCAATGTGGATCAGTCGGAATATCTGGGGAGAGAGGGTATAAACGCAAAAAGACCCGCCGGAATTAACCAACGGGTCTGAATAAATGAGGCGGCGACCTACTCTCCCGGGTGTAACCCC
>NZ_JAVDWS010000053.1:0-5941 GCF_031457395.1 Algoriphagus sp. 4150 | reverse complement strand
AAAATACGTTGGGGCTTTAGTTGAAATCCTTTTTTCATCTTAATTGGTTTTTTGTCCCAACAAAATGTGTCAACTTTATTCAGGGAGTATCACCTCAATGCTATTTTTGACCAAATCATATAATGCTTTGGTCGGTTTACAGGTAAAATAGCAGACATAGATAAATTTCACATACTAAAAAATGGCAAAAGCCTGAGATCTGTAGAGATTTCAGGCTTTTTGCTGTCTATTTGGTGATCGTAATCACCAAATAGATGTATTTTTAGTGATTACGATTACCAAACTTACTAAAACAAGGGCCTCACATTGAAGCTAACTTCTTAAAGAGGTTTTCAGGATTCTGACAAAGTTCCTTAAGACCCCGCCATCAAATACAATCCCGCAGCCAAAGCTGCGCCTACACAGGGGCCCGCTATGGGAACCCAAGCATATCCCCAATCTGAACTTCCCTTGTCTTTTATAGGCAAAATCCAGTGCATCAGTCTTGGACCAAAATCACGGGCAGGATTGATCGCATAGCCTGTGGTCCCACCCAGCGACAATCCTATCACCCAAACCAGAAATGCCACCGGAATTGCCCCTAAAGACCCCATGCCAATAGGCGTTTTGTTGCCGTCACCTATTTCTACTCCATCGTTGTACAGGATGACTAAAATCAAAACAAACGTACCCACCACTTCAGAGAAGAAGTTTAAGGGAAGATTTCTAATTGCAGGTGAAGTTGCAAATGGAGCAGCTTTCAGTCCCGCATCATCGGAAGCTTCGTAGTGATCCTTATAAAATAGCCAAGCAATCCCTACGCCGATCATTGCTCCCAACACCTGAGCCATGATATATCCCGGAGCCAATGCCCAGTCAAATTGGCCAGTCAAAGCTAAACCTATGGTAACTGCAGGATTCAGATGCGCCCCACTATATGGTCCAGCCACTACCACCCCTAGAAACACAGCCAAAGCCCATCCCGTACTTATGGCCATGATTCCGCCACCATTTCCTTTGGTCTTTGGCAACAGCATATTGGCGACGACTCCCGAGCCCATTAATAACAACAGACCTGTTCCTATTAATTCTGCCAGATATACGTTCATAGTTCCACCCAGCTTTTAGATCGCTCCACTGCCTTATGCCAAAAATGAATCAATTTCTTCTGTTCTGATTTTTCCATGTTCGGCACAAAACTTTTATCCGCATTCCAAAGGGAATTAATCTCTTCCTGATCTTTCCAAAACCCAACTGCCAAACCGGCCAGAAATGCCGCGCCGATTGCCGTGGTTTCTATTATTTCCGGACGCTTGATTTCACAATCCAACAAATCAGCCTGAAACTGCATCAAAAAACTGTTGGCAGTAGCTCCACCATCCACCCGAAGCTCTTGGATCGGCTTTCCGCTGTCCTTTTCCATGGCTTTGAGCACGTCGTAAACCTGATAAGCTATGGCTTCCAGCGCAGCTCTTGCCATATGGGCTTTGGTAGTGCCTCTTGTGATACCGAAAAAAGCTCCTCTTGCATCCTGATCCCAATGGGGAGCACCTAATCCTGAGAGCGCCGGTACGAAATAAACCCCATCATTGCTTTCTATACTATCAGCCAATCGCTCACTTTCACGTGCATGTTTGAAAAGTTCAAGCCCATCCCGTAACCATTGAATTGCAGCTCCACCAATGAACACCGATCCCTCCAATGCATAATTGATTTCATCACCTATCTTCCAAGCAACCGTGGTGAGCAATTGATTTTTTGAGCTCACTGCTTCTTTGCCGGTATTCATGACTAAAAAGCAGCCCGTGCCATAAGTGGTTTTTGCCATTCCGGGCTCGGTACACAGCTGACCGAAAAGTGCCGCCTGCTGATCTCCTGCAATCCCTGCGATGGGTATTTTCACACTGAGTACATCTCCGGCTGTTTCGCAGTAGATCTCACTGCATGATTTCACCTCCGGCAAAAGGGACTCTGGAATCTCAAATAAATCCAATAATTCCCTGTCCCACTCCTGCGAATGGATATTGAAAAGCATAGTACGACTTGCATTGGTAATGTCAGTGACATGGGTTTTGCCCGCAGTAAGCTTCCAAATCAACCAAGAGTCCACTGTCCCAAAAGCAAGTTCGCCGGCCTCTGCACGCTCTCTGGCTCCTTCTACATTCTCCAAGATCCATCTGATTTTAGTAGCAGAGAAATAGGCATCGATAATCAATCCTGTCTTCGAAGCCACCATTTCGGCATGTCCTTGGCTCTTGAGTTCATTGCAATATTCCGCAGTTCTGCGATCCTGCCAGACGATTGCGTTATAAATTGCTTCCCCTGTTTTCCTATCCCAGACGATGGTCGTCTCCCGCTGGTTGGTGATTCCGATCCCCGCTATCTGGTTTGCACGGATACTTTTATTCACCAGTGCTTCGATCATCACGGAAGACTGTGAAGTCCATATTTCATTGGGATCATGCTCCACCCAGCCTGCCTTGGGGAAATGCTGCTTAAAATCTTTTTGGGCAAGCGATACAATCTTGCCCTTTTTATCAAAAAGAATAGCTCTGGAGCTGGTGGTACCTTGATCCAAAGCCATTAAATAGGGTTTATTTTGGCTCATTTTGGGTTATTTTTTATCAAATACTTCGAAGCTGTCTTGTGAAAGTCAGCCAATTCCGACTCTATCCATTGTTCATCTTTATCCATTTCTTCAGCCATCAGCTTGGCCACTTTGGGAGCTGCATCTATCGCAGCCTGAGCATCCAAAAAAAGCATGCGGATCCTTCTTGCCAATACATCTTCCACCTTCACCGCCATCTCTTCCCGCACTGTCCAGATTACTTCTGCTTCTATATTGGGAAAATCCGGATGCAGCTTTTCAGCCCAAGCCTTATTTTCATTGACCAAGTCTTGGATGGGCTGCGCATCAAAACCATAAATACCCCAATGCCCTGCAGGAACCCGATTGGTAGCTCCATGGATTTTCATATCCAAAGACTTACTTTTCTTGAGCTTTTCCCCAGTCACTTGGGTAAAATATTCTACCGTATCTTCTCCCATTTTTCTAAAAGTCGTCCACTTGCCTCCCGTCAATGTGACCAAACCGCTTTCAGATAAAATTACTTTATGAGAACGTGAGATCTCTTTGGTTTTGGTGCTGCCTTCTTTTGGTCTTGCGAGAGGTCTGAGACCTGCAAACACGGACTTCACATCTGCTCTGGTTGGCTCTCTAGTCAAATAGCCTGCGGCAGTTTCCAGTACAAAATCAATTTCCTTTTGTAGTGCTTCAGGTTCCAATTTTGGCTTTTCCCGAAGTGTGTCCGTAGTCCCTACCACGAGTTTCCCATGCCAGGGAACTGCAAAAAGGACTCTCCCATCTCGGGTTTTCGGGATCATCAGTGCATCTTTTCCACCCAAAAAATCAAGATCTAAGACCAAATGAATACCCTGACTTGGCTGTATCATTTTTGATGCTTCGGGATTGTCCATTTTCAGGATTTTATCCGCAAAAACACCAGTTGCATTCACTACCATTTTGGCATTCACTTGGTACTTTTTTCCGGATAGTTTATCCGAAACATGCAAGCCGTTGATTTTGCCTGCATCATTTTTCACCAAGCTATTCACACTGACATAATTCAACACACAGGTACCGGCTTCATCTGCCGATTGGGCTAGGTTCAAAGCAAGCCGTGCATCGTCAAACTGCCCGTCATGATAGACTACTCCACCGTAAAGTCCTTCGGGTTTCAGCCCCGGCAGCCGCTTGAGAGTTTCTTCTTTCGATATAAACTGAGATTTTCCCAGACTCAACCGTCCCGACATCCAGTCGTACACTTTCAGACCGACACTGTACATAAACCGGTCTTTGGCTGTGAAAATTGGAATAATAAACGGCTGGTTATGCGCTAAATGAGGAGCATTTTTCAACAACTTGCCCCGCTCCTTAAGTGCTTCAAATACCAATCCTACATCTCCTTGGGCAAGATATCTCACCCCTCCGTGGACTAGCTTGGTAGATCGGCTGGATGTGCCTTTGGCAAAATCAGCTTTTTCGAAAAGAACAACCGAAAGTCCTCTGGAAATAGCATCCAATGCTACTCCGAGACCGGAAGATCCGCCGCCGATGACAGCAATATCCCATATTTTACTAGTGTCCTGTAGTTGTTTGAGGTTTTCTGGGCGATTCATAGTAATTAAAATACCGATTTAAGGTAAGGAAAAAATCAAGAAAGAATAGTCTGAATCGCGGATAGAATTACATAGTTTTTCTCAAATCAATAATCCTTATAGGTTTTCTGCGCTACAGAAGAAGTTCCGTCTTTTTCAAGTGTGACCACGTAGATGTAATTGTATTCCGAATCTTCGAGATCAGTGTATTTCTCAGCCTCTCCCACAAAATAATTGGCTACCTGCCCTACCGTATTGCTATGCCCTATTACAAGTATATTCCCCTCATTAGTCCGTAATTTATCCACAAGATCATCATGGTTTTTCGGGTCATAAACTTCTATTGTCACTCCTGCCTCTACGGCGGTAGGTGTGGCTGTCAACTTGGTCCGCTTGAAATCCGTGCTATAGATATGCTTGATCTCTTTGTCAGCCAGAATCTGTGCGAGTTTGTTTGCTCTTGCATTTCCCGCTATAGAAAGTTCGGGATCATCTCCCGTCAACTGCTTTTCAGCATGACGGACGATGTAGATGGTTTTGGGCTGTTGCTTGCTGGAACATGCAGCAAGCAATGATGCAATCAAAAAGAGGAGGAGGTATTTCATATGTTTATAATTGTTTTTCAATGGTCATATGGAATCTCGCATAACAGATAATCATCCCAGTGTGTGACTTTTGAGTCATGCTCGATTTCATGTGTTTATATTTTGTTTTTCAAAGGCCACCCCGAATAGTCGGGGCAGGCTATGGAATCTCGCACGGTTTATAATCATCCCACTGTGTGTCGCCTTCGACATGCTCGATTTCATATCCAAAAGTTAAATAATTCTATAAATGTATGGTATGATTACCTCAAAGGATAACCATTGAAACTTCGCACAAACCATAAATTCTCTGCGTCTTCTCTGCGAAGCCCTCCGTGTACTTTGCGGTAAATTCAAAAAAACCTTTGAGATTAATGAAATCCCAAAGGTCTTGAATGTTTATCCGCTAAATGAATTGTCCAGATGCTGGTCTTTTGTCTTGACACTTTCGTATTCAAGAAATTGCTCCCAGAATTCCTCCTCAGGCACGGCGGCTCTAAGATAAAGCTTCTCTTTTTTGATCGGGTGAACGAAGATCAGATTAAACGCATGCAGATTGATACTCGCATCGGGGTTTGGCTTTGCGAAGCCATACTTGATATCTCCACGGATCGGGCATCCCATAGATGCCAACTGTACCCGGATCTGATGTGGACGGCCGGAGACAGGGCGCACTTCGATCAGCCAATGATCATTCATAAAGCCCAACGTCTTGTAGTTCAACTCAGCTTTTTGCGATCCCGGCACTTCACGGTCGTGTGCCGTCACCACATTTTTCTGCTCGTCTTTGACTAGATAATGCGTCAACTTGCCCGTCTCTTCTTTTGGCTTTCGCTTTACAAGTGCCCAATACACTTTATGGATTTCTCTTTTGCGGAAAAGCTCCATCATGCGCTCCAATCCTTTGGAAGTACGTGCAAAGGCTACCAATCCACTTACCGGTCTATCCAGCCTGTGAATAGGATGAAGAAAAACTGCTCCGGGTTTGTCGTACTTTTTGGCAATATATTCCTTGAGGTAGTCGGTCAATGTCTTATCGCCCGTCTTATCTCCCTGCACCAATATACCTGCAGCTTTATTTACTATCAAAAGGTGATTGTCTTCATAGACAACCGTAAATGGCTTCTTTTTCATATGTTTATAATTTTTCTGTCACTTCATTTTTATATTTTTAGGTAAGGGTAAGAAAACGCTAAGAAGTTAAATTTTCATATTCATGC
>NZ_JAVDWS010000052.1:0-6692 GCF_031457395.1 Algoriphagus sp. 4150 | reverse complement strand
TCCCGTATCATTCCGCTCATAAGCTTCATAATACAAAAACAGTTCGCGCTGGAATATCTCGCTCGACCAACCATCGCTGGCAATGTGGTGAACGTCGATTAACAACACTACAGTTTCCTTCCGACCAGTCAAACTCCCAGCGTTCACAGGCTTTTTGTAAAACTTTACCCTCACAGGATACTCCGAACTCAGATCAAAAGGACGGTTGATGTCTTCTGTAATCAGTGACTCATGATCATCTCTTTCTTCAAATACTATTTCCTTTATTATCAAAGGTTGATCATGAACAATCTGGTGAACATCTAAATCACTATCCCACTCAATTGTAGTTCTAAGGATGTCATGTCGTGCAACAATTTGCTGCAATCCATATTTCAATGCCTCTATATTCGAACTTTCGGCCAGCTCTAGGACTGTCGGAGTATGGTAGGCGTTTGAGCCCTGCTCATACTGTTCGATGAACCAAAGTCGCTTTTGTGCAAAGCTTAAAGGAAATTTTAACGTTGTTCTGTCGCTAAAAATCGTTGTACCCAAAAATATATCTTTAGAAAAAATATGATTTTCAAAAAGAATGGACTTTAACCGACTTTTATTTTTAGCAATAAACTGCTTAGTCTTGTCATTCTGAAGGTGTTTGGGAACGATTAGCCTGATTGTATCAGCATCGAGCCAGATCGCTCCATGATGGACTTTTAACTTTTTGAAAAAACAAAATATATCCCCCATTTGTATATCGCAATTCGAAAGCAAAGATCAGACTGAAAATACCCACTCAACACCTTCATCTGTAATTTGGGTTGACGGAATATCTGCTAATATAGTTTTAATACATCGAGATTTAAAAATATCTGCAACCCTGATGTTACACCCAAGTTCACGACTCATTTTACTTGCTGCTTTTGTTGCCAAAATAGAGTTACCGCCAATTCCAAAAAAATCGTCAGTGGTACCGACCTTTTTAAGCTGCAATAGTTCTTGCCAGATACTACACGCAACCTTCTCTATGTCATTTATTGGAGAAACAAATTCACCATGCAAAATTTCCACCTTTGGTAACTTTTTATAGTCAATCTTGTTGTTCGAAGTCAGTGGCAATTCATTTAAGAAGATATAGTGGTCCGGCACCATGTAAGTTGGTAGATATTTCCCAATTTGTTTTTCAATATAATCTTTCACAGAGATTTGCTTTGCCTGAATCTCGGGCAACAACATGTCTTCTCTTGAAATCTTACCAATTGCAATGCTATAATTCGACCCTGGATAAGGGGTAACACCCAATACACAACTTCCTATATTGTGGTTATATAGTTGCTCTATCAACCAGTGTGCATGATAACCCGATTTCATTAGACTTAATGGTGAGTGCGATCCATTAAAAACTATTAATCCTTGTGAATTCTCCAGGAGTTGATTTGTTTCTGATAATTTAACAGCAATATCCTGGCTAAAAGGAGAATATTCATGATTCCCCTTATTACTACTAAATCCTGAGTCAACACGCTTCAAGTAATCCATTTCTACACGGTCTCTGTTATCAGTCATAAAAAAGTTCATTTGTTCATTTCCAGGGACAACAACAGAATTGACAACAAAATCTATAAGGTGATAATAATCATCTTCCTCCCTATCTATGACTAAAATTTGTGCTGATAGACGGAGAGTTGCTACTTGCTGCTCAAGTAGGGCAAGTATATGGCCGACTTCTAGCCATGAAAGATTTACAGCCTGACCTCCATAAATAGGCTCTATTGCCGGCTTAAATAGTTTAAATGTCAATTTGATGTCGAATACATCATTAATAAGACGATCTTGACTGTTTCGTTCTTCGGTTATTCCCACAATAGACAGATTATGCGAAACCGGTTGATAGTAATAGTATCCCTTTTTTAGTTTCGCATTATCAATATCTTTTGACAAAGTAACATACGTTTGAATGGCATTAGTACTCCCTGCGGAAGGATATAAATATTTTGGCAGAACTCTGTCCTTGATTGAAATAGCGCTTAGGGGACGTAGGAGTGCCATTAGCACTTCAATATCACTCTTAGTATCGCAGTCAATCCTTGTCTTATCTTCAGTAACGGCAACAGCTTTAAATCGAATAGGCTGAAGGAGTTTAGCCATCTCCTCGTGTGTTAATTCAATTGCTTCATCCCGAAACTGACGATAACTTTTTCGTAAGCGATATTTGTGTTCATTTAGATCTAGGCCGGCAACTTTGTAAGTGGGAAACAGGTCCTTTCTTATTCCAACCTGTTCCAGTTTAGATATTATAGTATCTGATTTATCGGTACCTCGTAAGCTCCTTATTGAAGTGCCTTGATTTTTTAATACTGAGTTGTTTGTTTTATTAAGGACGAGATAGGCAACGAGCTGATTGTCCTGTATAGTGGTCAAGGTCTTCTCAACACCTTCTATGCGTGCAAGTTTAGAGGAGATTTCGTCAAGTTCTACTCGGTAGCCGTTCAGCTTTACCTGGTTGTCTTTACGGCCTTCAAATTCAATATAGCCTGCCAAATTCCATCTGCCCAGATCACCTGTCTTATATAATCTGCCCAGCGTTTCATGGAGAATAAAACTTGCCTTAGTTTTAACTTCATCATTCCAATATCCGAGCGCAACTCCTTCGCCTCCTATATAAATATCCCCCATTACGCCCATGGGACAATGCTCACCAAATTCATCCAGTACATACATCTTCTGGTTAGGCATTGCATAACCGTAAGGAATGGACTTCCATAACGGATCAGTACCTTTGATTTCATACCATATCGACCAGATGCTTCCTTCTGTAGCTCCCCCCAAGCTGATCACCCTGGTAGCAGGACTCATGGACATAATTTGATCCGGCAATTGAACAGGGATCCAGTCTCCGCTCATCAGCACCAGTCGTAAAATATTAAAGTCCTGATCTAGATCAATAAGATAATCAACCAACAACTGCATCAACTGAGGTACAGTATTCCATACAGTAATGCCATGTTTTTCTATAAGCTCATACCAATGACCTGGTTCTTTTGTCTTGTCCTGATCAGGGAATACGATTGTGCCGCCAGCGGCTAATGTCCCAAACAAATCATACACAGATAAATCAAAGCTCAACTCTGATAAAGCCAAAATTTTATCGATGGAGGTAACCCTCAGTCCTTCATTGACAGCTTGTATCGTATTAACGGCTCCGTGGTGCGATATAGTTACGCCTTTAGGCTTTCCTGTACTCCCTGAAGTAAATATTACATACGCTATATCCTCTTTCTGAGGCAGTTTTAATGAAATAACCTCCCTTCGAACTTCAACAATGGATTCAATTATTAACCACTTATATTTCAACTCAATTCCACTGCCTTGGATCCGAGAAGTAAATTCCGACTGTGAGACCAACACCGTTTTCACAGAGCCCTCTTCTAATATTTCATCTACTCTTCCAAAGGGCCAGTCCACATGCAAGGGTAAATAGGCTGAGCCCGATAACATAATGCCAAGTGTAGCCACAACCTGCAGATGCCCCTTCTCACTCAATACACCAATCAAATGATTGCGCTTGGACAAACCGTAGTACTGTAAGTAACCACCAATACATTGGCTGTATTCGCCAATCTGTCGATAACTATAAGTGCCCTTAGAATCTATTACCGCAAAAGACTCCGGGATAGCATGTATGGTAGCTAAACAAACATCAACTAACGTCGAAGAAACTTTTGGTTGAACATGATCATTGGCTTTTTCTATTACCGCCTGATCCGAAGCAGGTAAGGAAAGGGTCGGTAAATATCCCTCCCAGCCAGTAACCGCCAAATGTTCAATCAAATAACAATAATCATTATTTAACCTTTCGATAAACTCCTTATCAAATAATTGCTCAACATATAACCAGATACTGGAAAACTTATTACCTGTTTCAAATGCCTGAAGATCTATCCAAGCTTGCGACGTCTGTCCTTTGAAAGATCGTGAACTTACCGATTCTGATTGGTCCAAAAAATAAGGCGGTGTATAAATATCGACAGCAGGCTGATTATTACCTCCCACCCTGCCAGTAAATACAATGGGCGATACCGACTGATAGGGATCCAAGCCATGAGCATTTTGCAATTGCCGCTGTACTTCCAGACCATTAAACAATCCATGCTCCAGATCATTCCATAAATCCTGATGCGATCGCGTTAAATGATCTTTTATGGAACTCTTCACATTTTTATAGCTGAACAAATTAGTGGAAGTAAAATCTCCCCATATGTTATTGACATCAGGATGTATACTGTATCTATTGAATACCGTAAGCGTTATGAGAAAATCCTTTTTACCCGAATACCTTGATAGTACATATCCATACAGTGCCAGCAACGCTGCAGAGGTAGAGATTCCATAACGAGTCGTCTTTTCCTTAAACCTCAGCCAAACAGACTCTTCCACCACTCTACTGGATATCGCAAATTTTGGCTTTGATATCCTTTTAGGATCATTCTTTAAAAGAAGATCTGGCCTTAAAGGAATATTTTCCAATTTATCATGCCAGTACTTCTTGTCAGCAGCATACCACTTCGAATATTTTAAGTACGAAACATAATCCTGGTAATCTTTAAAATTAAGTCCCGAAGGCTTTAGAATATATGCATCACTCTTATAAAGTCTGGTCATTTCAGCAAAAAGATTTTGTCTACTTTCAGCATCCAGTAAAATAAGATCAATGCTGACATGTAAAATATCACAATCATTGAATCTGGAAACACAAAATGTAAACAATGGATATTCACTTGCGTCATAAACATAATGAGACAACTTCTCCCGCAACGATGTCAACAAATCCTCTCGGTAGTCACACTCATAACTATCTATAGACACACGATAAGGCTCAATGCAGGAGACGTCCAGATAACGTTGAGTCAATGACTTGATGTCAAATACAGTCCGTAACTCTAAATAATTATGTATGACTTTATTAATAACACGCTCTAATCGACAAACATCTATCGGCGCACTGTAGGTAAATTCATGATAAATGTGATTGGAGACTCCTCCTATTTCAAAGGTATCCAGCCTGCCTAAAAGATAAGCCTTCTGAATATCAGTCATCGGAAAAGGATCGTAGGATCGTGCAACATTCTTCACCAAAGGAAGACTGGATAAGTCTCCTTCATGCTCAACATTCTTAAAATCACTGGGGGTATAACTAGCCCCTTCACGATCCAGCTTCTCTTCACAATGATGGATGATCGCCTTCAGGTGAGACTCCAGACTTGCACCCAACTCTTCGGTCCGCGATCTCCCTAGACGCGTCACAACCGTAAAAACCAGTTTCCCCTCCCCAACATACCCATTTATATTAATCACATTATGATCCCTGTTCTCCAGCGGCATACCACGACCGCTCGACTCACCCGTCATGATCTGCCAGAACCCATCCTTGTCTTCCTTGCCAAACTGTCCAAGATAATTGAAACTTACCGGTGCAAGATCCGACAGATTGTAATCATTGCCCGGCTGGGTGGCAAACGAACCAAAACCAACCCCCTTATTGGGTATCATATGCAGATGCTCCTTGATCAGCTGGATACTCTCTCCTATCCCGGAACCTAAACATAGCTTCACCGGAAACAAACTTGTAAACCAGCCAACCGTATGACTGTGATCAATCCCTATATCTATCCCCTCGCGACCATGGCCCTCAAGGGTCAAACCCTGAACATCACAACCGTTCAGCTCCCTAAGACCGTAAGCTAGAGCCGTCAATAATAAATCATTGATCTCCGTGTGATAAGCCTTCGACGCCTTCTGCAATAACGTGCTCGTTAAAGACTCCGATAACTCCACTCGTGAAGAACTCAGCCCCAGACCCTCAGGCACACCGTATGAGGGAATCCCCTCCAGATGATCCTTCCAGTAAGGGCGCTCAGCTATATGATGTAAACCATAATCACCCACACTCTCAACCCACTGACGGTAACTGCTGCCCTTCTCTCCGGCAACTTCCCCGCTATACAAACGCTTAACGTCCTCTACCAGAATACGCCAACTCACAACATCCACTATCAAATGATGAAAAGCAAAATACAGACGGCTCGACCCGTCTGCATAGCCATACAGGTAGCCTGCCTGAAACAACGGGCCCCCGTCCAGATTAAAACCGCTTTGCCAGTCGGTAAGAACCTTCTCTAGACCTTCTTCCGAAACACTTCCCACGTCCAGTGTCTTTAGCCGGGGAGCAACGTGCATGTCCTGGTAAACCTGACACCATGGCCCTGAACGATCGTAGCGAACCCGGAGCATATCATGATGCAGGCACAACTCCTCCAATGTCTTCTCCAGCTTATCGATATCCAGCTTCCCTACCTTTACCAGAAAACTCTGGTTCCAGTGGTGAGGGTTTGTAAATTCTCCCGACAAGACCCGGGAACGGAACCATTGCTGGACAGGAAGCAACCCAAAGGAACCTGTCAAAATTCCCTGCTCCGTCTTGACAACCAACCCTCCGGAACTCTCTTCCTGCATATGGCTCACCAAACGGGAGATCGTCTTGCATTCAAAAATATCTCTCACCTGGCAATCGTAGCCGGCCTTTCGGATACGGCTCGATACCTGGATGCTCAGAATCGAATCCCCCCCTATTCTGAAAAAATCATCCGTCACTCCCACACGCCCAACACCTAGAACTTCCTGCCAGATCCCGCATAGAACGGACTCGGTCTCAGTAC
>NZ_JAVDWS010000051.1:0-6756 GCF_031457395.1 Algoriphagus sp. 4150 | reverse complement strand
TTCAAAATCGATGCAGAAATCGTCAATGAAAACGAAAAATTCGGTAATTTTATCCTTAAGCATAGAGGATGATTTAGCTGTTAAAACACTGATTTATAATAATTTAAATTGAACAAAACCCTCGTTTTTCCTATTGAGTTTCTTTGAAAATTATCCAGAACTCATGTTGATTCATGATGAGTTAGAATCTAATAAAGCAGTTGTCGCAAGCTGTTATTAATGATATATTTGGCAACTGGTGACATTTCAGATATATATTATTTTAAAATAATTAACAAATTGATGACTCTTGCATACTTTCTGAAATTTAGCCATCCACTCTCGAATGCTGAATACGAATCAAAACTTAGCAATCTTCCTCTAGCCATGCAAAAACATGTACAGTCATTCAGAAGGTGGGAGAATGCCCATGAATCGCTCTTTGGGAAAATGCTTTTGTCAAAAGGACTCAGCACTCTCAAATGTCTGAAAACACTACATGATGTTACCTATTCCAAGTATGGACACCCAATATTGCCTGGAGTGGGATTCAATATTTCGCACTCGGCTGGAAGGGTTGGGTGTGTGGTAAGCTCCGATACAACTTGTATCGGAATTGACGTTGAATTGATCAAACAAATCGATCTGCTAGATTACGAATCAATTCTCACACAAAGTGAGTTAATACACATCAATAAGGATATGAAACGCTTTTACCAATACTGGACATCGAAAGAGGCTATTGCAAAAGCAATCGGTCTAGGCATGAGTATTTCTTTGAAAGATATTGAGATTAGCAGTGACAAGGGCCTTTATAAGGGGAATAACTATTTTCTCAAACACCTTCAATGTGAGGGCGGGGTGGCCGTCACAATTGCGACCGAAAAGGATGTAGGAGTAATAAAAATCAATATTATAGATGCTGATTCATTATAGCCAGAGACAAATCGCAGTAATATACAATATATCTCAGCTAGATGTTACCAATTCTACAGCTATTAAATTGTTGTATAGCCTTTTTTTAATTCATTATTTATTCTATGTTATAAAATTGATTTTAAGATATACGAAACTCACGATTAGTAGTGAACTACACCTTTACTACAATCCAACATACCGCCAGAAGGTATCGTAGTTTCTTGATAAACATTGTTTCACATTCGGATTCGTTTGTCCAATTTCTTTCAAAAAATATTTTTTTTGTTTCTTCATGCTGCCCAAGTATAAATTCTTTACAACGCAAGATTGCATCGGAAACACTTCCTGTCTCTCCGAGCGCATCCAGAATTATTTTGATTTGATCTAAAGCAATTGACTCAATTTTCCCGAAAAGATTTGTTCGAAGCAAAAAACTCTTCGAACCAATTTTTATCAATTCATCTGGCGTTATTTTCTGATCGTATTGACAAGGGATCTCATAGCTGAGAACTGTGACTCCCTGAGCCATAGTTAGTCGCAATTTCATAAAATCCTCATCACTCGAAATCACCGCCTCGTTGTTTAGGGAGATATTGTGGAGAGTATTTGGAATATCCCAATAACTCGGTTCACTTTTTAATTCAAAAACAAACAATTCCTGTTCAAAAGGCAATTTTAAATTATCCCTGAGATAACCCTCCTCGGCAACGAATGTAATAAGAGAATCAATAAGTTTATGATGGTATGTCTTAATAAACAGATCAAATTTATCTGGAACTAACTCCGTCAGTAAGAAAAGTGTATATGGAAAATCCTTTTGAATTAGTAAATTATTAAATGCCGCCAATGAAAGACACAAGACAGAATCGTTTCGAATAGAAGGTACAGTAACCAATAAGGCGTTCACAGGAAAATAAATGATTGAACTCTGGGGTGCATTCAAATCTATTGATTTCAAAAGCGAATACATAATACCTAGCCTACCAGATAAAAAGTAAGGGTCTACCACATCTTCTAAATTGCCTATTAAATGAGCCGTCATTTTCGTAATAACGCCTGATAGCTCCATTGATTCTAGAATGGCATTGCATTGAATAAAAATGAGATTTAAATAGGCGAGGTCATTTTCTCTCCCTTTAATTGCACCAGAGCCAAGAATCAAATCGACCTCCTGATTAAGATCGGAAAAGTAGTTTTCAATTGCTCCCCCTAAAGCTTGCTGGTGAATAATTTTCATCATACGAAGTTCCTGAATCCGGATATACCAGAAGATAAATTCAGGATTGACCTCGTTGTGGCGAAGGGCGGCAGTCCTGTCTTTCTGAAGCAAAATTTGATTTTGAAAATCAATGATTCCCTGTGTGAGGTGGAGAAAAATCTGATTTCCGCTGACCCTGAACAAGTCCAGCAATGCCAGACAACAACCTAGGTCTCCGTGTGCCAAGGAATCGGCTCTCCTTTTTGCATTTGGTTCGTACATAAAGTAGCCGAAGCGACTGTTTAGAATATCCTTAAGAAGTTTGTTGGCATACTTTTCTAGGATTGGTATGATCCATTCCGCCCTTGTAATAGTGTAGAGCTTCGTGTAAAAAACGATAATGCCCGAAATTCCGTCATAAAGGGAATTATTGTTCTGCAATGAAATATACAGTAATGAATTGTCCGCATCCGTGGGGACGACATCATGTACCTGCCTGAGAAGATTTTCATCTTTTGTTAACTCAAACAGCTCCAGTAAAAGAAAACCTAGTCCAAGTCTTCCATACAATAGAGTGACGTTGCCACGACCTCCCCTTGCCTGTTCATTAATTTCGGAATACAACTGCATGACAATTTCCTTATCACCTGATTGCTTGGCAAGTTCGAATAGAAAAAACAAGCGTCCGAGTTCTCCAAAAGCTGCGTTGTCGCTATTCGACCATTTTCTTCCTAGTGTATCTTTTACCTCTGGCAAGCTCGAGTTGAATTTCCTGCGCTCTAATTTTGCCGTTTCAATGATTTTTCCCTTAAGAACTGGTACTATGCTTCGCATCGTATTAACATTTGATTTACTCGGTTATATTCTTCAGGATACAATGACTTAAACCGCTTCTCCAATTCATAATAAACAATATCAATTTTTTTGTAATTACCAAAGGAATGAGTGTAGCCATTATTTATTAGTTCATTTGTTAAGAAACCAACGTGCGTAGGATTATCTGGTGATTGTGGAAATAAGTAATTAACTTTAATATCGCACTCCTGTGCAAGTAAATTGAAAAAAATCTGTTCAAGCAGCACATTTAGATATGTTGTATCGAATCCTTGCAGGGTGAAACATTTTTTGAAACTAGCATTGTTCATTTTAATAAAATTTGTTACTTCACTAGTATAATATTGAAAAAAATCAATTTCTGTCCCTCCGAGGATACCTGCATTTATAAAAGGAACAGCCGCCACATCTTTATGTTTACTTAGATAAGGCGGGATAAATTCAAAATTATCAAGTACATACTTGAACGTAGTTGAAAACATTCCAGTATTGGTTTCTCTGTTCTGTGCTATTAATTTCGCCTCGAGTACCCTATTCTCTATTCTTTTCCATAAAAACACGTCGGTATCGACGTGTAAAAATGGCTCACGTTGCTGGCTGTAAGCTCGAATTTTACCCAAAGCCCACAGGGCAGAATTGTATTCATGCAGTTCATTCAGGGATACATTTACCACAGAATAAGGAGCACCCAACTTGTCTACAAGAATTTCCTTTCCAATGTCATCGGTTATCAACTCTACAGATCCGAAATATCGCTTTAATTGTAGCGCACTGAAAATGATGCTGTAATAGTTAAATCGTCGGTGAGGCCAGCCACCATTCAACCTGCCTTCGTGAATAGTGGCTTTACCAGTGAAAAAAGGTTTAGTCCAAATACTCTGGATTATTTTCATATCAACAAACTAAAAATTAAGGTTTTAGACATGGCTTATTATCACGAAATTCCGCCAGATAATTTCCAATGGTCTTATAAATATGCTTCTTGTTTTTCAGAACTCTGGTTAAAAATGAGAAAAATCCATCAATAAAAGGTAAACCTCCCTAATGTGCGTCTTATAAATTTGATTTTTGCACATGGAAATTCTACTTACAATAATTCAGATGATCAAGAATACATCGGTTTTCTTTTGGAACCAGAAATGAAAATTATTATCATACCATTTTGATTTCGGTGGCTTTCAACGCTTTTAAAAGATAGAGGTAGTTAGTTAAAATCCTATGTTTATCTAGTCGAAATGAGATAAATGGACATTTTTCAGAGTCAAATCTTTATGGGGTTTATCGGTCGTTTCCAGAGTGACCTGAACTGCCAGAAAGACCTAAGTGAAATTAAGTGGTCATCGGGATATCAGTGCAGGAAATATGGTCATTCCGAGGTCAATTGTGTAAGGATGCTCAAGAACGTGCAACAAATGCAGTGATACAGAATACTTTGGAGCCGATATGCTGTCTCATAAGTTCGAATTCAGTTTACTTAAGGCTTTTCATATCTGTTTTGAAATCGAAGTTTCGATGGAGTCAAATGGCCGCTACGACCAAGGGCTTGTCGGCACTTCAGGTTGCTGGAAGGTATGGAATACGTCCAAGAACAGCTTGGACGTTCATGCACAAAGTACGGGAGGCGATGGAGTCAAGTGGAACCAAACCTATGAATGATGATGCACATGTGGACGGATTTGCCGTGAGTGGAAAAGAGACAAAAAGACCAGGTAGGAGCTACAGAGGAAAGAAAAGAAGTTGACTGATTATCGGATGACCAGATAGTATTGTATGTTGCGTTAGCATGCAGTGTGGTAGTCGCACCACCTCAATTAAAGCGGAATTTAGAAGAATTTCCGCTTTTCCTAATTTTGTGCTATTCCAAGGAAGCTGTTTATGCCAGATATTTTACTAAGATGTCAGTAATCGGGAATCTAAAAATTCCTTTAATACCCCCACAATGTTACAAGTAGGTTTGAATAGCTGCAATTATTAATCTGTCGAATAATTTATCTGCAAAATATCTTTTTTAAGATTGTAAACGAACTCATCGAGATAATTCAGCTGGTACTTTTCAGTGACCATGTGATAGATCCCTGACAGTTTTTTTTCAGGTTACTGATTGCCGTATGAACCCAGTTCAATTCGCTATTGGCAGTATTTGCCGAAGGCTTAACCTTTACATGGGTTTCTACTAGCTTTTCCAAATTGGCATAAGCATGGTTCTTACCAGTGAAAACTACTGACTTTTTATATATTGTTTCTTTCACATTTCGGTCAACAGAACTCGCTGTAGCATCTTGTACCACTTTCATTTTAAAGAAGCCACATTATCTTGAAATCAGCTTTGTATTTATGTCATCCAGCGGAGTGGATTCAGTTGGAAGCGCTACTATTACCTATCTCTTCCTCAAACCAGGTTTGTATCGATAGATTGCTCTACTCCACTACCTGCTTTAAGGGATATCCTTCTTCTACACTTACTGCATTCAAATCATTTTTTATGCTAAACCAGTAATGCTTGCTATAAATCTGAGTTCGATTAATAATTAAAGCAAAACCATATCTGATATTCGGTGAAAAAGTAGTCAAAGCCATAAACTATAGTTAATTGTATGACAATCAAATATTTAATTATTGATCCATGACTCTGTCCAGTGATAAAATTACCGAAATTTTTTATTCAATCGATGAATTCTGCCTTGAATTTGACAAAACAATTCGCTGCTATATCATCGGAAATGATCTCCAGTGAGATGATCTCCCTGATGATGCTGTTCCATTATGGGAGTTATCGAAACATGAACACTTCTATCTGCATTATGTTACACTTCATTTAAGTGAGCTTTTCCCAAACTCGATTTCCTATAACCGCTTTGTGGAACTCGTGCAGCAAGCCGCTCTTTCCATGGTACTGTTCCTTAAAACACACTGTTTTGGTGAGTCCACCGGCATCTAATTCATCGACTCGACACCCATCAGGGTATCCAAGAACAAACGTATTAACGCAATAGGGGCTTCCGGGGAATCGCCGCCACAGGGAAGTCTACAATGGGCTATTTCCACGGCTTCATGCTTCACTTTGTAGTCAATGACAAAGGTGAACTGCTCAGTCTAACGATCATGCCCAGAAATGTAATTGATATCTAATCTATTAAAAATCAATCGTTTGTATTGGAACTGAAAGGTGAATTGCTCGCTGACAAAGGCTATATATCACAAACACTCACCCAGGTGCTCTTCCTGGACGGGCTCCACCTGATCACCGGTATCAGAAACAACATGAAGAACGTGCTCATGGAGTTGAAGGACAAAATACTCTTGCGCAAAAGATCAGTTGTTGAAACCATCAATGATGAACTCAAAAACATTTGTCAAGTGGAGCATTCCAGACACCAGTCTTTTGACAACTTTATCACAAATCTAATTGCAGGGCTTATAGCTTACTTCTTCTTTGACAAAAAACCTTCAATCAAATATCAACCTGTTGTGCCAAACTAATTGACCGCTTTTTAAAATCGAACTCAGGTTATAACTGCTACAGGTTTTACAATAAACACCTTTCTTTTCTTGGTAGGTTTTCAAATACTCCTCATAACTCTGATCATCAGGGAATTTGGTGATAAAATCCCTGATATTCATGACGTCTTTATTCCTTCCAGAAAAACCAATTTATCTGTTTATGAAAGTAGTTGAAACGGCCTGCCAAAGAATATTCGGCAACGTGCAAGATTAAGGAAAGTCATATAAAAAAATATGAATATACGGGATTCTGCCAGTAGCGAAATTATATACTGACAGCTGGTGACAATAGGTTGGTTGTCAGGAAGAAGTGGAGTTATTTGGTC
>NZ_JAVDWS010000050.1:0-7115 GCF_031457395.1 Algoriphagus sp. 4150 | reverse complement strand
TTGACCAAATAACTCCACTTCTTCCTGACAACCAACCTATTGTCACCAGCTGTCAGTATATAATTTCGCTACTGGCAGAATCCCGTATATTCATAATGAATTTTTATTAAAAGAAGATTTCGACTACGCTTAACCGGACAATATTGTGTTGCCTTTCACGGAGTCCAAGGGCAATTTTAGGGTCAAAGTAAACACCGGTGAATCATGGGGTTATTGTAAACATACTTTACAATAACCCCATGCTCAAAGTCCCCACCAGCATGAGAATCTTGGCCATTGCGCTTAGTTGTGTGAAGTGGTGTTTTCGGTCTGCATGATAAATTCTGTACATGAAATAGACGAAAAAAATCCCCAGTCCTCCAAAATAGATGAAAATTATGGGTCTGTTTAATTCGAATGTCACCACTACTATCGCACAGACAAACACGGCTGCAATCAGGAAAATCACAGTTTTTGTTTTCCGAAATCCAATCACGATGGGCAAGGTGCGGCATCCGTGTTTTCTGTCTCCCTGCCGGTCTTCTATGTCCTTGAGGATCTCCCGAATGAGGTTGAGGAAGAAAGCAAATATGGCGTAGGTCAAAACCAATAGTTCGGACTTTTGAAAATAAAAGGCAATTACATAGATGGATACACCCGTGAGCAGTGCTACTGTGAAGTTTCCGATGAAGGGTTCTCTTTTCAGCTGGTTGCTGTAGAGCCAGAGCAGAAAAGCTGCGACGAAATTAATCAAACCAATGCTCGGACTTACTATAAATCCCAGTCCTACGGCAGTGAAATTCAATACGGTATGGAGTAGAATAACCACGCGTCTCTTGATCCCTTTACCTACTACCACATTTCGGGGACGGTTCACATAATCTATTTTGACATCGTAATAATCATTGATCATGTAGCCGGCTGCCGTGATCAACAGGGTGGAAATTACCAGCAGGTAAAGCTTATAGTCTTGAAGTACAGGCATACCGAACCTGTTGGTTTCGACTAAAAAATAAGCCGTCATCAGCTGTGCGAATCCCACCATCAGCAGATTTATAGGTCTGCTGATCCGAAAAAGTCCCCGGATGGAAATCATTCTGTCCACAGTCATGGTGTTCATACGTCAAAAATAGATTCAATTCCCGTCACATCTAGGGAAATATCCAGGTATCTGGAAATTAAACCCGGATTACAATGTTTTTAACTCCCTCTTTACCAATCAATCAACCACACTTTTTTACACTGGTACTACTTTAAACTCTTTTAAAGCCTTCAGCCCACTACTGCCTGTAAATCCAAACGGGCTATCCGTTAAGTCTTAAACCTGTTTGGTTAAGTCGCGCTATAGGGGAATTTTTCGCCGCATACATTCGTGCAGTTCAAAACATTAAATCAAAAAAAAAATGAAAACATCAACAAAATTTTTCCTTAATGCAGGGATAGCTTTTCTCTTTGCCGCATGCATGGTTTCCTGTCAAATGATTGACAACCTACCAATTACTTCCAATGAAGAAGTGTTCGACGCAGAATTGTTTAAGAATAATCTTAACGCTCAATTGGACGGTGCACGAGGCTATCAGTTTGTTATTACCAGAAACGGCAGGATCGCCGAAACAGAGGCGGTGGGAATAGGAGCAATCGGTCGAGCCGGTAATTTGCCGTCTAGTATCGACAGTTATGTCAACATCGCGAGTGTGACCAAAACACTGACTGCAACTGCAGCGCTTAAGGTTTTGCCCAAAGCGAAAGTAGATCTGGGCGATGCGATTGGTCCGTGGTTGCCGGATAGCTGGGATGTCCATCCTGATATTAGCCAGATTACTTTCCGTCAGTTACTCACACATACTTCGGGTATAAGATCAGGTAGCGGTAATTGGACAAACACACGAAACTTGGTGGCTAGTCCTATCACGGAGTCCAATGTGTACTCTTATGCCAATGCCAATTTTGCTTTGTTCAGGCTTATGCTTCCCAAACTGAACAACAAATCAGAATTTGAAAGCCAGGAAGGAAAAATGACTGCCGAAGCTTTCCAGTTTTGGATGAGTGCTGAGTACATCAAGATTATCCAGAATGAAGTAATTTCAAAGGCAGGACTGGGGGCTAGAGGATGCGTCCCTGTGGAAGGGAATACATTCCAGATGTTGAGTGAAGCTCCCTCCGGTTTGGTAGGAGTGAGTATTGGAGATTGGACAGAGTCTGCGGGAGGTGGAGGTTACTTTTTGACTACCCGGGATATGTCTAGAATTATCGTTTACCTCACTCATTCTGATGAGATCCTGACCCAAAACCAGCGAACTCAGATGGATACCGAACAATTGGGTTGGAACAGACGCTTTGCCGTGAAGGGCGGATTTGCACTTGGCCATGGCGGTGGATTGTACAACGATAACGACGGTTCCGGGGATATCAGTTTCGGTGATAGCGGGCTGCAGACCTTATTGATAAAATTTCCGGGTAAGATAGAGCTTGCGCTTTCCATCAATTCTGTGCCGTCTGACTGGAGAAATACCAATCAACTTGTGCAGACGGCATTCAATGCTTCCTGGGTTAAAAAATAGATTGTCAAACTTACACCTCCCGGAAGGCAAGTTCCAGTTGAATAAGCGTCCCGGTAGGATTTCCTGATTCATCTGTCAAATCCCGGATCATCAGGGGAAGAGTTTTACCGCTCGCTTGGTTGAATGCCATGATTCTACTTCTGGTAATGGACATCCCAAGTGAGCGTTTTCCTCTTTCACAATCAGAAAAAATGGGAGTAGAGTTGTTTGTACGTCCTGCCCCATCATCCAATACTGAGCAGTATAGTATCTCTTGGCTTGACTTTCTGAGAGATACAGCAACAGTTCCTTTAGCGCCTTTGGGAAGCAAGCCATGAATTATGGAGTTTTCGAGGAATGGCTGAATAAAGAAGGGGGGCACCAAAATAGTTTCAGGATCAAGTTTCTCATCAAGTTCGATCTCAAAAATTATAGCATTCCCGAAGCGTAGCTGTTCCAGAATGACGTAATGCCTGACCATATCGAGTTCCTCAGCAAGCGTAATGGTAGAGCCCAGAGAGTTTTCGAGCACTTTGCGTGTAAGGCGGGATAAACTTGTAAGGTATCTGGATGCCGTAGGAATGTCTTCCAGCTGAATAAGAGAATTTAGGTTGCTGAGACAGTTATTGAGGAAGTGCGGATTCATTTGAGCCCGCCAAGCACTGTCCTCCAGTTCACTCACCCTAAGCCGGTGGACTGCTTTGGAGCGACTGAACTTCCTTCGAAAATATACTAAACAACAACCCCAAGTCAACAAAACAGCACACCCAATAAAGAATAAAGAGTCTAACATTTAAAAGTATTTTAGCAATGAAAATACGTGATTTTAAAGAAAATTTTGAAATAAAAAGAGATTTAACCTTTCAACCCCAAGTTGGATGAAATCGAGCATGACCCAAGAGTCACACACTGGAATGATTATAATGCATGCGAGATTCTCCCGATCCGCCGCGGCGGACGGGACAGGCTATGTGGCCATTGAAAAACAAATTATAATCACATGAAATCGAGCATGACTCAAAAGTCACACAGAGGGATGATTATTCACCGTGCGAGATTCTCCCGAATCAAGTTCGGGACAGGCTATCTGACCTCTTAAAACAAAATATAAACAGATGAAACATATATTGATAATCGGAGCAGGTATCAGTGGGCTTACCACTGCCAAAGTGTTTTTGCAAAAGGGGTTTCTGGTGACCGTTTTGGAGAAATCTCAAGGGATCGGGGGCGTATGGCACAAAAGCAGATCGTACACCGGCGTAACCACACAGACTACCCGGGATGAATACGCATTTTCTGATTTTCCCATGCCCCGGGATTATCCTCTGTGGCCCACCGGCGTACAGGTAGAGGAGTATTTAAGACAATATGCCATTCACTTTGGGGTCATGCCCCACATCCGGTTTGGCACTTCGGTCCAAAGTATGTCTTACGATGGGTTCAACTGGAAAGTGCGGATAGGAGACAGTGAGACAGGTACTTTTTCCTACGTAGTAGTTTGTACGGGTACATTTCATGAATCATACACCCCCAAAATCCCTGGAATAGAATCTTTTCGGGAAGCGGGAGGAACAGCGTACCATTCCTCCGAAGTGACTTCCTCTGAACAGCTTGCGGACAAAGATGTAGCGGTGGTCGGATTTGCAAAATCAGCCACAGATATAGCCAATACAGCCTCAGAAATAGGGAAAAGCTGCACCCTGATCTATCGCAAGGCACAATGGAAAGTGCCGCGGTATTTTGGAAACCTAATCAATATGAAATACCTCTTGTTCTCCCGTTTTTCGGAGGCATTTTTCGAGTCTGGCAAGAAGACATGGTTTCAGCATATTTTGCACTCCGTAGGCCGTCCCTTTGTGTGGATGCATTGGCGCACACTTGAGTTACTGTTGAAAAAGCAATTTGAACTCAAAAAATGTGGCATGGTGCCCACCCATCGCATAGAGGATCAGATCAGCTGTAGTCTGGGGGTAGAACCGGTAAATTTCTATAAGAAAGTTGCCAATAAGGAAATCAATAGCATTTGTACTGAGGTGGATCGCTTTGAGGGGAGACAAATGATTTTGAAAAACGGACAGATCGTCCGGCCGGAGGTAGTGGTCTTCGGTACAGGTTTTCGGCAGCGTCTGCCATTCCTAAGTATCCATTATCAGGAGATGATCACTGACACCAAAGGGATGTATACGCTGTATAGAAATATACTTCATCCCGATCTTCCCAAGATGGGTTTTATAGGGTTCAATTCCAGCCTTTTCACCACCCTTACCTCGGAAGTGGCGGCACATTGGCTGTCTTCCCATGTGAAGGGAGATCTTATTCTTCCTCCCGTAGAAGATATCCTGCTGGATATTGAGAAAATGGCCCATTGGCGAAGTGAAGTCAGACCTATTGCCGCAGAGTTCAGCGGTCTCTGTGTAGCACCGTTCAACTTCCAGCATCTGGATGATATGATGAGTGATATGGGACTTCGAAGGCAAGCTTCTAGAAACTTTCTCTATGAATTCTTCAAGCCAATCAATCCAAAAGATTATAAAAAGATGCTTTCAGCCAAATCGAAGGCTATATAATGTTTTCTGTTTTGCTACCTTAGCCCTAGGGCAAAAAAATGATGAACTGCTTGAGAAGACATATACTTATTATTTCGGTGGTATTTCTGGCGTTGGGAATACGGACGGAGTTTGCGTCTGCACAACAAACTGACAGCTGGGCAGAAGTACAGCAAAATCAGGGAGGTACCATCACGGCACTCTGGTATGATATAGACCCTTTTATTTTCGAAGATCAGCAAGGCAACCTACAGGGAGTGGAATATGAACTGATGGAGTATTTCACTGAGTGGATCAAGACAACCTATGGATATCGTGTCCAGATAAACTGGAAGAATGCAACCAGTTTTGAAAATATCTACAGTGAAGTCAGGGATTCTCCTGCCCAGGGGCTTTTTGGCTGGTCATTTTTTTCTATCACCTCCGACAGAATGCGGGAAGTGAGTTTCACTCCACCCTACATGCCTGATATCAATGTGGTGGTGACCAATGAATCCATGCCGATATTTGAGAATGAGAAGGAGCTTATAGATACGCTGCCCTACCTTCAGGCGTACACTATGGAGCATACCGCTATGGAAGAGGATCTGACACTCCTTGTCGGCTCTGCGGCCACTCCTGTCTCACGTAAGTTTGATGATTATGAGATCCTGAAAAAAATCTCTGAGGACAAACGTGGGCTGGGCTATGTTCCCATGACAGTGTATGTGGTAAGTTTACAGAAGGGTATAAAAATAAAAAGGCAATATCTATTTGCTACCGAAAGGATAGGATTGGCTGGAATATTTCCTTCGGGTAGCGATTGGAAACCGATCGTAGATGAGTTTTTTCTGAGTTTCGAATGCAAAAGACTCGTGAACAACTTACTTTCAAAATACTTGGGTAGTGAGGTAGGAAAGATTATGATGGAAGGTCCGGGCGCCAATCCCGGAAAACAACGGGATGCGGAACTCGAACTGCTGATGAAAGAGCGTGAAATTGTATCCCATCGGTTGGCAAATACCCTGATAGAAGCAGAGCGGGACAAGATGCTCCGCAATGTCAGCATCTTGGTCATTGTCATCGCAATTATTTTTGCACTGCTGATGTACAACAGATTCAGAATAAAATCCCACCTGACCAAATTGCTTACCCAACGCAATGCGGTGATCGGGAAACAAAACAGAGATATCGAGCACATTAACCGAAGACTTCACATGCGGGTACTGCAAGCTCAGATCAACCCGCATTTTGTGTTTAACTCTCTCAATGACCTGCAGTTTTATATCAACAAAGGAGACACATCTGCTTCGCTGAGCTATGTGTCTAAATTTTCCCGATTTATCAGGGAACTCCTTAGTCAGGCAAATGAACCCGAAATCACATTGGCACAAGAGGAGAAATTCCTTAAACTATATCTTAATCTTGAGAAAATGAGGTTTTCTGATAAGTTTGACTTTACGCTCATTTTGGCGGATGGTACTCCAAAGGATATTTCAGGTATACCTCCGCTGATCATCTATCATTATGTGGAAAATGCCCTTTATCATGGTATTCTCAATAAGGAGGAAATGGGGGTTATTGATATTGTTTTTGGTTATGAAGCTCCCCATTTTGTCTGCACGATCACTGACAATGGCTGTGGTCGGGAGGCGGCTAAGCTGCGAAACCAAACCCGTGATAGCAACGACACCACACCCTACAAAGAGGCATTGCAGGATAGAATCAGAGTGCTGAACGACGAAGTCTCGGAACGTATCTCCGTAGAAATCCAAGACCTTGTGTCTCCGGATGGAAAACCTGCAGGCACACGGGCTGTACTTCGTATTCTTGTTAGGGCCCGTATGCAGGATTCTGTGGTATTGGACTATTGATTTTTGGAAATGAAATCGACACGATTAAAATCATCATTAAACACAGAGGGCTCCGCTAGCTGGCGGATTAATCGTCAAAGATTCCATCTGACCATAAAAAATCAATTATAAACAGATGAAATATCCATGACGGGAGCGCGACACACAGGGGCATGATTATAAATCCCGGCATCCACCATTTTCGTAGAAATCAACCG
>NZ_JAVDWS010000049.1:0-8322 GCF_031457395.1 Algoriphagus sp. 4150 | reverse complement strand
TGAAGAAGATCGAAGATTTAAAGTCTAAAACAGCCGAGAAACTGATCAAGGATTTTATCAACAAGGAGGCTGTTCTTCAGACCGATGACAGCACCCCTTATGCTAAGTTTGAAGATTTCGTGGATGTCCATGTAACCGAATTGTCCTCTACAAAAGAGGGAAAGTTCAACCTGAAATAGGCCCATACTGCAATCAGCAACCTAAAAAGCGATCTTAGAAAGTACAGAATGATCTCGGAAAGAAAGCTCCAAAACTATATTGACGAGTTTTGCTACAAGCTCAACCGTAGATATTTTGGGGAAAGACTCTTTGACCGACTGATAATTTCGGGAATTCAACCCTGCTGGCAAAGTAGCGGATAATCATATAAAAAAATTCTGAATCTCTGAATAACTGAAGCCTATTGTGCGGAATCGGAATTATTTCCAAATTTTATTATGTTAATCGTTTTTTTATGGTGTCATAAAGTGTTATTTTTCCCTTACATGTTTCTGTTAGGATGGAGTTATTTTGCTAAATAACTCATCGTGGTAATTAAAATTAAGTAAAAAAATCGTATAAAATACAGATTATTAGTGTATTAGGATTTTATCAAAAGCTACTAATCCAAGCAGATGCAAAATATTAAATCGAATTTGGGCATAATTTTTCATTCTATCAAACCACTTAATCTCTCCTTTTTCGTTTCATCTGGGAATCTTTCCAAGCTCTATTCAGGATCAGAAATTTTTGATTTTGATGTCGTTACCCATGCACAGGTAGGTGAATTCATGTCCTTTGACAGTGAAAACTGGTTGTTTAATAACCTCGTGCGTGATTATTGGAAATCATTTTCAAAGCCTTTAGACAGATCAAAATTCAACCGAAAAAAGAGAGGTTTTTTTCTCCCTGTCGTTTTTGTCCAAAAAAAATCCGCTGAACGATTTCTCAGCTATGAAGACAATAACATCATCTACTCCATTCGCCTTCAAGATGACATTCTTTCATGGGAGAGGCAATCTATAATCTGTGCAGAGGCATTTGAAACCGTTCCGGAAAGGAAATTCTGTGCTGCACATAACAAGTTCTTTGATGGACACAAATTAAAAAGGGTTTGTTCAGGAATTGGTATTTCTCATTATATCGAATTTATTAAAGCTACCATATATGATGTAAATTTCTTTTATGAAATACACGCTATACTCTTTGATCGCGCACTGATTGGAGACATGGGTTGTTCGCCATCTTCCATTCAACTAAACTTATTCATATCGCAAATATCAAATTTAAAATCACAATGAAAGTTAATCATGCAGGGTTTGAGAGACAAATACGGGTATACAAAAAGGCTAGAGAGAGGATAGAAATTCAGTTTTCACAACTTTACGATCCTTACTTGACTGACTAGAAGGGAGTAGCCAATACTTCTGAAGTATTTAAAACTAAAGTTCTTTCCAAATTAACGCTCCAGAAACTTGTTTATTATCCCTAGAAGTACGAATCCAACAGATCAATTAATAATTTAGAAGTCTCAATTACTTTATATGGCTAGAATATTGGGCTACATTTTGACTCGAAAGATATTTTCTACACTAAAACAGTTGAGAGATAGGATTGATTTATAAACATACTGTGAACCGAACTGTAACGGTATAA
Source organism: Algoriphagus sp. 4150 (assembly GCF_031457395.1). Classification (NCBI taxonomy): domain Bacteria; kingdom Pseudomonadati; phylum Bacteroidota; class Cytophagia; order Cytophagales; family Cyclobacteriaceae; genus Algoriphagus; species Algoriphagus sp. 4150. The sequence continues at coordinate 6,687 of NZ_JAVDWS010000049.1, read as the reverse complement.
AATTCATTGAATTACAATTATTTTGATTGACCAAGCTTTTAATAGTATACATCCAGAATCAAAAAAAGTAGCAACTGTAACTATTTCGCTATTAGGTTAGATTATGGCTATATTATTAATTATATCGAATAACAAGGAAACATGGTGATATATAAAAAGAATGATAAGTTGTCTGCGTCATTAACAGAGAAGAAGTTTGTAACTGGGAAAGCGTTATGCGTAATTCTGATGATTTCATTGCTTTATGTCTTCCTCTTCAGTGACTCCATTAAAGAACTTCCTTTGGCAGTTTTTATTTTGATGGATTTACTTATTTTTTTTGTGGTGCTACACAAAACATATCAAATTTTATATGATATTAAACTTCTTTTCTGGTTTGATAGAGATTTTGATACACCACTTGATTTTCCCAAAGAAATACAACTGCCATCCATTACGTTTGTCATTCCTTCGTATCAGGAACCGTTCAATGTAGCAAAAATGACCTTTGACTCTGTTGTTAATGCTCCCTACCCTGGCTTGAAAGTGATTATAGTGGTAGATAATTCAAAGAATGTTTTAGCGGACGATTTTGTTAACTGGAAATCCTATATCGAGACGTCTCAATTACGTCATCCTGAAATCACTGTAAAATTTGTTTATAATGAAGAACAGGATAAACTTAAATCTGGCAATCTTGATTTAGCTCATAGATTTATCTCCCCCGATGAGTTAGTTGTATTTCTTGATGTTGATTCAACTTTGCCAAATTCTTGTAATCTACTGGAAAGAGCAGTTGCTGAGTTTGAAGCTGATAAAGCCCTTGGCTTTATCCAATTCAGAATTCGGGCCACCAATTGCCATTTTAACGGACTTACTCAGGCAATTACTTGGCACCAAGACTTATTAAGGCTAAGAATGATAAGTCGGGGATATGGTGGATATAAGATCTTTGAGGGGCACAATGGTATGTGGAGGAAAAAGGCACTAGACGATATTGGACCATGGACCAGTTATTATAAAGGTGACATTATCATCACAGAGGACATTTTAAAATCAGTCGATGCATTTTCAAAAGGATATACTGGAAAGCAGTTGAATATTGAGACGGGAGAGTGGGTACCGAGTTCACTACATGCACTGGATGGAATGTGGAGTCGATGGATGTATGGAAATACGCAGGTCTTTTTCAAATATTTCAATAAAATTTATTCTGAACGCGTTTCAATACTTTCAAAATTTGACATATCTTATCATATTCTGCATCAGTTTGTGATAGGATGTTTTTTTGTGGTTGCATTTGCACTGCAGTTGCTAGTGCCTGGAGGGAGTGCCACCATTTTTATTGTATCGATGTTTGTTGTTCCACAATTAGTAGGAATATTTACAAGTTACGTTAGTTTAAATGATAAGTCTCAATCTATTTCAATCAAAAGGAAAGTGATGGATCTCTATAGTGGTTTTTTTTTAATAGAGACATTTATTATGGTCACTCAAATGAAGAGCAATATTAAGTTTATTCTAGGTATGTCTCAAGGTTGGAAAGTAACTGAAAAAGGTTTTGAGAACGCAATGAGTTGGATGAATGTTTTAAGAAACAGGTTGTTTCATGTTGCGATGATCTTTATGTGTTTAAGTATTTGTTTTGTTTCATGGTTTGTTAATTATGGATTTGCCTTTGATGCAGTAAAATACCATTTGGCGTTACTGTTTTTGAGTTTTAATCTTGTCTGGTGTATCATAGCTTTTGGGCGACAAGGCAGACAGGAACACAATAATGTAGAGTCTGCAATGCTTCATGATATTTAAGGAACAACTGTATGGATAGACAAACACAAATTTACCAAGCCAAGAATCCGGTGAGAATTGTAACTGCGACTTCTTTATTTGATGGTCACGATGTCTCCATTAATATTATGCAGGGCCTCCTAAGGAATTCAGGCGCTGAAGTAATTCATCTTGGGCATAATCGAACAGTGGAGGAGATTGTGAATTGTGCAATTCAGGAGGATGCACAGGCAGTTGCTATCACTTCTTATCAGGGCGGGCATCTTGAATACTTTAAGTACATGTATGATCTTCTAAAGGTTAGGAACGCTCCTCACATTAAAATTTTCGGTGGAGGCGGTGGTACCATTCTGCCTTGGGAAATGGATGAACTCCATAAATACGGGATTGCTCGAATATATTCGCCCGATGATGGAAGGAGGCTGGGCCTTCAGGGAATGATTAATCAGGTGTTAGAACAATCTGATTTTACTACGACGCACATTTTTCCCGAGGCATCCTATCTTTTTCCTTCAGCATTGGATGAAAGATGTATTGCCAATTTGTTAACTGTGGCAGAAAATAATCCTGAACTGTTTGCAACATACTTTTCTTCATTGATAGAAAAATCATCCAAGATCAACATTCCAGTGGTAGGTATAACTGGTACTGGGGGATCTGGAAAATCTACACTGATTGATGAACTGGTGAAGCGTTTCCTTATTGATTTTCCACAGAAGAAAATTGCGATAATTTCAGTCGACCCGACTAAGCGAAAAACGGGTGGCGCACTATTGGGTGATCGAATAAGGATGAATTCAATCAATAATAAAGGAGTTTTTATGCGATCGGTGGCAACACGATTGACTAACAGGTCTTTAAGTAAAAGTATTTTGAGCGCTATTCAAATATTTAAGGCAGCTGACTTTGATTGCATCTTTCTAGAAACTTCTGGCATAGGTCAGTCCGGGAGTGAAGTTGTTGAATTTGCGAACATATTAATATATGCGATGACCCCGGATTACGGATCGGCATCTCAATTGGAGAAAATTGAAATGTTAGACCATGCTCACTTAGTAGCTTTAAATAAGTTTGATAAGGCGGGTTCACTGGATGCTTTACGAGATCTTCGCAGACATTTTAGTGAAAACAGGCAACCTTTTGATGTTTTGGGTGACACCTTGGCTATCACGGGTACTATTGCGTCGCAATTTCGTGATGAAGGGACTGATGTTTTGTATTCCTTATTAATGAAAGAAATCGAAAAGAAGTTGGGGAAGACGTGGGATGGGAAGTACGTTAAACGTTGTACTTCATTAAAAACTAGCATTATTCCTTCTGGGAGAGCTGGATACTTAGAAGAAATTGTACAGGTCAACAAACAGTATGACCATCATGTAGAGGAACAAGCAGACGTAGCGGGTAAGTTATTTCAGGTAAAAGGAACTCTCGATTTGCTGAAGAAAAGGAGTGTGGATGGAACAGATGAATTCCAACCCGCAGATAATGAACTTAAGAATTTGTGTGAAGAGCTAGAGCGTAAACTGGATCCTTCTTGTAAAACAATTCTTGACCAGTGGAAAAACTTTCAAAATAAATATCGCAATTCACGTTTAAAATACGAGGTAAGAGGGAAAGTATTGGAATATGACTTGTTTCAGTCAACACTTTCGAACATTCCAATTCCAAAGGTGAGTATTCCTAACTATTCGAGCTGGGGGGAAATTGTTCGTTGGGTGTTAATGGAAAATGTTCCGGGTGAATTTCCTTATACAGCAGGGGTCTTTCAATTAAAGAGGAGTGAAGAGTCATCCACACGAATGACTGCCGGAGAAGGTGGGCCCGAACGGTCGAACAAAAGATTCCATTATTTGTCCAAGGGATTGATGGGGAAAAGGATTTCTACCGCACACGATTCTGTGACCCTTTATGGGGAAGATCCAGATTTTCGACCTGATATTTTCGGAAAAATTGGAAGTACGGGAGTTAGCGTATGCAATCTGGACGACACAAAGAAACTTTACTCAGGTTTTAATCTGGCAGACTCAAAGACATCCGTAAATTTGACGATAAATGGCCCTGCGCCTATGATTCTCGGATTCTTTTTAAATGCTGCCATTGATCAACAATGTGAGCTATACATTCGCGAACATGGAATGGTGGAACAAATCAGAAAAGAGATTGCTTTATATTTCTCATCAAAAGGTTTTCGGCAGCCAAGCTATCAAGGAGGCTTACCTGAAGGCAATGATGGACTGGGATTATTGTTGCTTGGCGTAACAGGAGATCAGTTTCTTGAACGATCAGTATATGAGAAAATCAAGAGTAACACGTTGGCGGGCATACGGGGGACTGTGCAATCTGATATTTTGAAAGAAGATCAAGCCCAGAACACCTGCTTATTCTCTGTTGAATTCGCTATCAAGATGATGGGTGACATACAGGAATATTTTATAGACAAGAACATTAAGAATTTTTATTCGCTATCGGTATCAGGATATCATATGGCAGAGGCTGGCGCAACGCCAGTCACACAACTCGCTTTTACGTTAGCTAATGCCTTTACATTTATCGAGTATTTTTTATCACGCAAAATGCATATTGATGATTTTGTGCCCAATATGTCTTTTTTCTTTTCAAATGGAATGGATCCTGAATATGCTGTATTGGGCAGAGTTGCGAGAAGAATTTGGGCAAAAACAATAAAATTGAAGTATGGCGGAAATGAGCGCTCACAAAAATTGAAATATCATGTGCAAACTTCCGGCAGGTCATTGCACGCTCAGGAAATTGCATACAATGATGTACGAACAACACTTCAGGGCTTACAGGCACTGTCTGATAACTGTAACTCTTTGCATACCAATGCCAGCGATGAAGCAATTGGTTTGCCAACTGAGGCTTCAGTAAAAAGAGCTATGGCGATTCAGCTCATTATTAATCAAGAGTACGGACTTTCAAAGAATGAAAATCCGACGCAAGGGTCATTTATTATTGATGAACTTACACAAAAGGTGGAGCAGGCCGTATGGAGGGAGTTTAGCAATATTTCTCAAAGGGGAGGAGTGTTGGGTGCCATGGAAAGAATGTATCAGCGATCAAAAATTCAGGAGGAGTCGCTGCGCTATGAAATGCTTAAACATTCTGGCCAGTTACCCATTATAGGTGTTAACACCTTTTTAGGTATCGACGGATCACCGACCGTAATTCCTGACGATGTCACGCGGTCCACGAAAGAAGAGCGGGAATTTGCTGTTTATTCAAAAGAGGCTTTTATAAAAAGGAATTATTCAGAGGCAGAAAAAATACTTGCGCAGCTTAAGAATACAGTATTGCAAAATGACAATATATTTAATAAGTTAATGGATGCTAGCAAAGTTTGTACTTTAGGCCAGATGTCCCGTGTTTTATATGAAACTGGTGGCCAGTACAGAAGGAATGGCTAAGGTTAGGGGACGCTTTTTCTTAGCTTAATATTTCAGACTTTGAATTTGAACGATTGTTATGGAAAAAAATATAAGGAGGCTCCGTGAATTACCTATTTCAGAGTACCAGAAAAGATTTTTCTTTGAATGGGTTCTTGCACCTGATGCAGTGACCTATAATGTTTCCTATCTACACAAAATAATCGGGGGTCTGGACGAGAAGGCACTTCGAAAGGCGTGTGAGATGTTCATTAGTCAAAATGAAGTTGTACAGGTGAGGTTTTCAGAGGATGGTGAGATCTGCTACCATGGTGAATTCACAATAGATGATTTTTATCTCGAAGCACTGTTTAATCCTGGTATTCCGCTTGAACAGCAGGTTGGTAAGTTCCTCTATTGTCCATTTGATTTAACAAAGGGGCCAATTTTAAAATTGTGTCTGATGAAAAGTCTAGACAGAGGAAAGCCAGAATTTTACTTTTTTTTTGTGACTCATCATATTATCTGTGATGCTGTTTTTATTTCTCAACTTTATGGCCAGATACAACAAGCCTATAATGCCCTATCTGTTGGAAGCAAAAATCTACCGAATGTTCCAAAGACTTTTTCTCTTGCAGTTCAGGCAGAATGTAAAGTATTGAATAAACAGTATAAATTGAAAGCCAGAAAGTTCTGGTTGGATTTTATAGGAGATATTCCTTTGACGACGGCGTTACCCTATCAGACTAATAGCCTTGATCATTCCAATACATTGGGTGAATTCATCTATTTTGATTTGAGTAGTGAGGAAAGTGAGAAGGTGCGCAACTATGCAAAAGCAAAAGGCACTACCGTATTCGTTGTCTTGTCTTCCTTCTATGGACTTGTTTTGTCTAAATATATCAGTCAGGATTTTTTTTTTCTTAATTATTCGGTCATGACACGGCCTGATGAATTTTTGGAGGTTGCTGGTTGTTTCATGAATAATGTTCCTATGAAGTTTGAATTGCGTGAAGTGGATATGCTGGACGAACTCATAAATCAGATAAATCAGCAGCGTAAAAGTGTAAAGCCGTTTCAGAGATATACATTGGGGGATATTGTTCAGGATCAACGACTACTGGCAGGAAAAACAGCGAACATAGTTAACATTGGATTTGCTCAGAGTTATCTCAATGTAATTCCATTTGAGTTACAGGGCTTGACAACTCAGCCAGTTGACATTACATGGAGTACAAATAGTATTTATGAGATTGGAATGTTATATGATGAACGCTCTGATGTCCTTCGTTTTAAACTGGAATACAGAAAGACTTTTTTTGACGGCGACTTGATTAGGCAATTAATACGATCTTTTGTGAAGATAATCCAAGGGGCGGTTGGTGGAGATAAAATTCAAATTAAAAGTTACACTGTTCTTCCTGAAGAAACATATTCCCGTCTTGTATACGATTGGAACGCTACTGATAGAGAGTATGAGAGGTCGGCGACGATCTGTGAACTGTTCGAGCGCCAGGTTGAAAGGACTCCGGATGGT
>NZ_JAVDWS010000048.1:0-8363 GCF_031457395.1 Algoriphagus sp. 4150 | reverse complement strand
CCTGAACAACCAAGAAAGAGAATAGTAAAACAATCACTTAACTTAACTGTCCGGAAGACAAGAATGTGACAACCAAAATCAGGTAAGGTCAAGGCTACTTCGGTCACCCGTCTTCGGTCTTCCAGCCGGTAAACCAAAGGAAATAGACTAACTGAGATCATTACGGCTAATCTTTTGGAATTTATTTCAAAATCTCTCTCGCAATTACCATCTTTTGTATCTCTGATGTTCCTTCGCCTATGGTACATAGCTTGGAGTCTCGATAGAATTTTTCCACCGGATAATCCTTGGTAAAGCCATAGCCGCCAAAGATCTGAACCGCATCATTGGAGACGGAAACAGCGACCTCAGACGAAAAATATTTGGCCTGAGCTCCTGCCAGGGTTACTTTCTCTCCACGGTTTTTAAGGTCAGCCGCCTTAAATATCAATAATCGTGAGGCTTCCACTTGAGTGGCCATATCTGCCAACTTGAAGGAAATCCCCTGAAAAGAACTGATCGGTTTATTAAATTGATGCCTTTCTTTGGAATATTGAATGGATGCTTCCAAGGCTCCCTCGGCTATTCCTTGACCCAGCGCTGCAATAGAAATCCTACCGCCGTCCAGTACTTTCATAGATTGGATAAAACCATTGCCCACTTTGCCCAGTACTTGACTTTCGGGAATAATGCAATCGTCGAAAAGCATTTCAGCAGTCTCAGAGGCCCGCATGCCCAGTTTGTCTTCCTTTCTTCCTCCTTTAAATCCCGGAGTGCCTCTTTCTACAATAAAGGCAGTCATCCCATGGGAATCACCGATTTCTCCGGTTCTTGCGATCACTACAGCCACATCCCCTGATTCACCATGTGTGATGAAATTTTTTGCTCCGTTGATAATCCAGGTGTCACCTTCTTTTTTGGCGACGGTCCGCATATTTCCAGCATCCGAACCTGTGTTGGGCTCAGTCAATCCCCAAGCTCCAAGCCATTCGCAGGTAGCAAGTTTGGGTAGGTATTTTTGCTTTTGCTCCTCAGTGCCAAAAGCCATGATATGTCCCGAGCAAAGTGAGTTGTGCGCGGCCATGGAAAGCCCCACCGAAGGATCGAGCTTTGAAAGCTCCACGATAGCGGTGACGTATTCGAGGTAGCCTAATCCGGATCCTCCATATTCGGTAGGAATCAAAACTCCCATTAGTCCGAGCTCACCGAGTTTTCTGAAAAGTTCTATTGGGAAATGGGATCTGTCATCCCAGTCCTTTCGGAATGGTGTGATCTCCTTGGCTCCGAAATCACGGATCATCTGGGCGATCATCCGTTGATTTTCATTTTGATTAAAGTCCATGGTGTCTGAATTTGGGTTTATCTCTCTTAGATCTAACTCCAAGATTCAGAATTAGTTTGGCTTCAGCAAATCCCCTAGCCATGACTACACATTACTCGTTGAACCTGAACAAATTATTCTTTTCCACTTAAGAATCTCCGAGTGGCTTAAATTTTCCCGTTGCCAATTTCTCCAATTTTAATTTGTATTTTCCTGTCCCGGGCATTTTGAGTTAATTCTTGTCAAATCAACAGTATTAAGTCATTATTTCTGCCGTTTCTCACACCCTCTCTGTCTACGAAAATAGTTTTCTTCCAAACAGCTTTAAAGCTGATCAATAATCTTTGTCTTGAATTGTTCAAATCAAAGAGATTGAAATGTTGTCATTAATTGATCGGGGTAAGGGAACCTTTGAGACTGATTTTTTCTTTTTGAAGAAATATTTTTTATGTGTATCCGCTTTTCTACCACTAAAGAGATTAAAGCATCAAAGGATTTGGTGAACTTTATCATTTAGGTTGCTTCGGTCTTCTGTCATCGGTCTTCTAGCCAGTATAACATAGAGAATACCGCCACTGGAATCATGGCCTACAATCACAAAAAATAATCTCATGCCTGAAATCATAGACCTCTCACAGGAAATATACGATGGTATGCCTATGCACCATAGCATGGCTCCTGTCAAAATCAGTGTGCATGCCATGCATGAGCAATGGGCAAAGGAGATAAATCCCCAAACCCATACCCCAAGTGCGCTTAAACTTGAAATGAGTGAGCATACAGGTACTCATGTCGATGGGCTGAATCACATGGGAAAAGAATTTGCTGTGCAGTCAATAGATCAAATGCCGCTTTCCATGTTTTATACGGAGGGTATTTGTCTTGATTTATCCCATAAGGGATTGCAGGAATTAATTACCGTGGAGGATATTGAGCAGGCAGTTCAAATCGCCGGATTGTCTATTCTCCAAGGAGATACTGTTTTACTTTGCACAGATCATTATCGGAAATATTTTGGCACAGATAACTGGAACAAAGGTCCTGGACTCACGGTAGAAGCCGCCCGTTGGCTCGGTGAACAGGAAATTTCCGCCTTTGGAGTAGAGACAATGTCTCCCGGAATTCCCAAGCTTACCAACCAAGAAGTACATCAAATCTGTGGAGAGATGGGCTTTACCCATTACGAAAACCTGATCAACCTCCATCTGTTGATCGATAGAGGTAGATTTCGGTTTATAGGGTTTCCATTGAAGATCAGAGGAGGAACAGGCTCTCCGGTACGGGCAGTGGCTGTGTTTGAATGACATCCGGAAAGCCCAGTCCAAGGTTTACCAGTAAATCGGGCCTTTTCCCAGATACTTCTCTGCAATCGGTAGGTAATAGTCTTTCATCTCATCCAGATCATAGATTTTTGGAGATTTGGTGTATAGATCGTATCTATTGAAGTCAAGAATCCATTCTTTGTATTGTGCATCTTGCGGCGCTTCAAATTGAGAATAACTTCCGCCATTGTGCCAAGGATAAAAAGAATGATAGCGCACCATCACCATTCCTGCTTCAGGGATTGTATTTTCTTTACGGTTTTTTAATACCTGATAGAAATACTCATCATGTCCCCAAGCCAGTTGCAGGTTGTCCAGGCCACAGCCTTTTTCATAAATACCCATTTCTGTGTTGTAGCGGGGATCGTTCATATCGGGGTTTAATCCATTGAACTCGGGGTAGACGCAGGTGTCAGGCAATTTTGCGCCGACTACAAATACATCTCCCACAAGTCCCCATTGCTCTGCTTGGCTCGTGCCGTCTTCATCACTTCCAAATAAATACATGACTTTGCCCAGATCATGGATCAAACCTACGAGCTGCATCCAATCGGGACGGTTGTCATGCCTCAAAGCCTCCGCGGACTGGATCAAATGCTGCACATTTGGCAAATCAAGATCCGGATCGCTGACATCGATCAGTGCATTGAGTTTTTCCATAGCATCCCAAAGACTCATCGGCTTGTCAAATTTGAGGTACTTGGATTTCATCCGCTGGACATACTCATAGGTCTGATACATCCGCATTTTCCTATAATGTTCACGCACCGCGACTTTCACATCGGCGTGGTCGTAATTCCTGAATTCCTTTTCTGTAGTTTCCATAGTATTAAGCGATTGTACCTAAAATTACATAAATAATAACTGTGATTGAAATCAAAATCCAGCCCAGTGTTTTAGCATATTTCCACGGGACTATGCTCAATTTGCCTGAATCTGCCATCACAAAGGGAACGGTAACCGGATATTTTGCCGATACCACATGCATGACGATCAGATTGAGGATAAATTCTATGCCCCAGATGTGGACGAAATGAATATTGACTTGAAGTATCAGGTCCATCAGAATGTAGAATCCCAACCCAAAGACCAGCCCGGCTTTAGCTCCTGCTGCCGAAACTCTTGGGAAAAAGAAGCTGGCAATAATTACCGTGGCCATAGGGATAAAGAAGATTCCGTTGAGCTGCTGCAAGAGTTGATAAAGACCTGCTGGAGCATTTGCCACAAAGGGGGCTACCAGTATAGAAACTACAGCCAGAATAGCCGAAACCCACTTGCCGATCCGAACAAGCTGACCTTCTTTAGCAGCTTTGTTGATATAGACCTTGAAAATATCCAAGCTGAAGATGGTCGCTGCGCTGTTCAAAGCACTGTTGAAGGTGCTCAAAATCGCTCCCATAATTACTGCGACAAAAAAGCCTGTCATCCAAGGAGGGAGTACCCGCTTGACCAGCTCCGGATAGACGCTGTCTTGAGCATTGAATAGTGTGTCTCCGAAATAATAGAAACCGATGATGCCAGGCAATACAATCACCAGGGGGATCAGGATCTTTAAAATCCCTGTGAATAACAAGCCTTTTTGGGCTTCTTTCAGACTCACCGCTCCCAAAGCCCGCTGCACGATGGATTGATGCATGGTCCAGAAATACAGCTGGTTGATGATCAAGCCCGTGAATAACACTTCAAAAGGCAGAATAGAATCTCTGGATCCCGGGCCAATTGATGGCTCCTTACTGATCACATTAAATTTTTCAGGCGCATTGTTGAACACTTTCGCCAGACCATCAAGAATATTTCCATCTCCTATATCCCAAAGTGCAAAAACAGGAACCAACAACCCTGCAATGAGCAACCCAAAACCATTAATCGTATCTGTGTAAGCCACCATTTTCAATCCTCCAAAAATCGCGTAAACTGCACCGATCACCCCCACCACGACAACAGTGAGCCAAATTCCCTCTGTCTGGGTAATTCCCAGCGTTTCCGAAATGCCGAATATGGATTCAATATTAATCGCTCCGGTGTAGAGTACGATTGGCAACAGTGTCACGACAAAGGAGATAATCAGCAGCAGGGATATCAACGCCTGTGTCATTTTATCAAACCTTTTCTCCAAAAACTCGGGAATGGTAGTCAGTCCCATTCTCAGGTATTTTGGGATAAAATACAGCGCACCGATCACCAATGCGATCGCCGAAGTAACTTCCCATGCAATAATAATTGCTCCGTTTTTATAGGCCGATCCATTCATGCCCACGAGATGCTCGGTGGAAATATTGGTAAGCAGCATGGAGCCGGCAATGACCACGCCCGTTAGGCTGCGTCCGCCCAGAAAATAACCGTCTTGGGTCTGAAGATTTTGTTTGCGTAGCATCCACGTGGAGTAGATGGCTACAAAGCCTGTAAAAGCTAAGAAACTGAAAAGTGTAAGCACTTATTTTGGGTTGAGTGGGTTTATCGAAATTGTATTCTGGAAAAATAGAAAAATAGAATGGCTGCGCCAATAAAAAAGTAGTCTTCTTGTTAGAGAGATGGATTTATGATGTTTCGACGAGAAAAAGACCTTTCAAAGTACCTCGATTTCGGTATATTTATAATAATTAGATATGTCAAAAAAGAAAATAATAGAAGTACAAGGCAATGCCATTACCATACTGAATGAGCTTGGGGTAGACTACATTTCCCTAACGGATATGCTAAAATCGAAGGATGGAGATTTCTTTATTTCAGATTGGTTAAGAAATAGAAACACCGTTGAGTTTTTGGGTATATGGGAATCGGTTTATAATCCGGATTTTAATTATGGCGAATTCGCCATAATTAAAAGTCAAGCAGGATTAAATAGTTATAAGTTGAGCGTAAAGGAGTGGGTTTCTAAAACAAATGCTATAGGATTGCAAGCAAAAGCAGGACGATATGGAGGCACTTATGCGCATTCGGATATCGCTTTTGAATTTGGTATGTGGATTAGTGCGGAGTTTAAAATCTATTTGATCAAAGAGTTCAAAAGGCTAAAAGAAGAGGAGAGTAATCGATTAAATCTTGAATGGAATCTTCAAAGAACTCTTTCGAAGATTAATTATAGGATCCATACAGATGCGATCAAGCAGAATATTGTACCGAAACTCATTTCTAGTTCCCAGATCAATTTCACCTATGCCAATGAAGCAGACTTGCTGAATGTGGCTCTTTTTGGAAAAACTGCAAAGCAATGGAAAGAGGAAGCCTCGAAAAATTCAGTTACAGAAAAGAAAGGCAACATGAGGGATGAAGCATCTATTGAGCAATTAGTCGTTTTGAGCAATATGGAAAGCATCAATGCTTTGTTAATAGAGCAAGGCCTACCCCAAAAAGACAGATTAGTCCAATTGAATCAGGTAGCCATTATGCAGATGAAGTCCCTGTTGGCAAATGAAAGCCTACGGAAATTAGGTGAAGAATAAAGTGTCAATAAGGCGTTCAAACCGAACGTTTCAAGGTTTTAGTATTGATAAGTTGAGATGGGGACATTTTGGCAAACAGTTTCTTTTACTTTTCTTTATCCATTCTTTAAGTCTTAGCATACTCCATTCGAATGAAAGCTCTTTACTTATTTCTCTTCGCACTTCTTTTTACCCTTACATCCTACGCTCAAGACATCACCGGCCAATGGCATGGTGCTCTGAAAGTTCAGGGTATCCAACTGCGACTGGTGTTCAATGTGGAGCAAACTGAAAACGGCTATAGCGCGACTATGGATAGTCCGGACCAAGGCGCGTTTGGAATCCCCGTGACATCTACGGGCTTTGAAAATGGGATCCTGAAAATCTCCATTACTAATGCCAAGATTAATTATGAGGGGACATTGGGTGATGACGGGATCATCATTGGGGTTTTCAATCAGGCAGGTCAGTCAGCTCCTATGAATCTGTCACGGGAAGCCATTGATAAAGCGAGCGTCAAAAGACCTCAGGAACCTAAAAAACCGTTTCCTTACCGTTCTGAAGATGTGATTTTTGAGAATAAACAGGCAGAAATATCGCTTGCAGGCACGCTGACTTTACCTGAACAAACGGGCTCGTTCCCGGCTGTGGTTCTGATCTCCGGAAGCGGTCCGCAAAACCGTGATGAGGAACTGATGGGACACAAACCTTTTTTGGTTCTGTCGGATTATCTGACCAGAAATGGAATCGCGGTATTGCGTTTTGATGATCGAGGAACAGCGGCTTCTACAGGCGATTTCGGCACAGCTACTTCGGTGGATTTTGCCACAGACGTAGCTTCGGCTGTACAGTATTTGCAATCACGCCCGGAGATAGACAAAAGTAAAATTGGACTTATAGGACACAGCGAGGGAGGGATTATCGCGCCTATGGTAGCAGGAAATTCCCAAGACATTGACTTTATCGTGCTGCTCGCAGGTACTGGAATCAGGGGAGATAAGCTACTTCTTGCCCAACAGGCGCTTATTGGTGAAGCATCCGGAATGAGTCCCAATCAGCTTGCGGAAAATGAGCTGATCAGTAAAAAAACGTTTGAAATTGTGATGAAAGATCAGGGGGAAGAAGAACTGAAAAGTGAAATTAAAAGCTACATGACACAGGTATTTAGGAATATTCCTGCGGAAAATATTCCCGAGGGAATGAGTGAGGAAGAATTTGTCACGGCACAAGTAGATCAACTCACCAGTCCCTGGATGCAGAATTTTATCAGGTACGATCCTGCTCCGGCTTTGGAAAAAGTGAGCTGCCCAGTATTGGCACTCAATGGAGAAAAAGACCTGCAAGTCCCTCCAAAAGAAAACCTGCAAGCAATAAAAGCAGGTTTGGAAAAGGGCGGAAATAAAAATGTGACCACTATGGAATTGCCGGGGCTAAATCATCTATTCCAAGAAGCACAGACCGGGGAACCTAGCGAATATGCGTCTATAGAACAGACTTTTTCTCCGAAAGCTTTGGAGGTGATTTTGGGTTGGATTAAGGAGCAGGTGGAGTGATTGCCTGTTTTCCTTCAAAACCCAAGCTCCAATTGCTGAATATGTGGCTCTTTTCCAGCAAAGGGAAAAGTTGCAATAGTTTTGTAGGTGCTATGCCCTTCTTTATATAATTTTCTCCGAAGTAAGATCATTCCGTTGACCTCACAGGAATCTTTAAACTCTTCGTTTTCATAATCACTCCAAGCTTGTTCAAACTGCTCAGGCTCCATGGATCTGGCGATTGTGAGATGTGCAGTGCTTGGGAAAGCCACATGTTTTTTTAGCAGAGAGCTAGACGAGTGCCTTAGCCCTCTCGATATATCTGCAAAGGATTCCTTGTTAAGCACATTGACAAATATGGTTTTGGGTTCAAATTTTCCAATACCATCAAATTGAGCCAAGAAGGGATTGACGGTTTCTGCAAAACGCTTGATGTTGGCAATGATTCTAGCTTCGCGGTAGCTGCTTTGTAGCCAATTCCCCATGGTAATGTGAGGTGTTAAGCCTGCTGCCTTTTTACATCCATAGCGATTTGCAAATTCCTTTTTTAGGGACATTACATCATGTTTAATTTCCTCATTGGGTGAGATGATCAACAGGTATTCGAAAATGTTCATTAGCGTAATTCTTTACTATGTATATCCGCTTTTCTACCAATAAGAAAGCAAAGCGACATACGATTTGGTAAACATGGTGATACTCCCTGAATAAAGTTGACACATTTTGTTGGGACAAAAAACCAATTAAGATGAAAAAAGGATTTCAACTAAAGCCCCAACGTATTTTC
>NZ_JAVDWS010000047.1:0-9526 GCF_031457395.1 Algoriphagus sp. 4150 | reverse complement strand
CGGGATTTATAATCATGCCCCTGTGTGTCGCGCTCCCGTCATGGATATTTCATCTGTTTATATTTTGTTTTAAGAGGTCAGATAGCCTGTCCCGAACTTGATTCGGGAGAATCTCGCCAGGCGAATAATCATCCCTCTGTGTGTTCCCGTAGGTACGGGATCATGCCTGCCTGGCGGTAGGCGGGCTCGATTTCATGTGCTCATTTTAAGAAGTAAATCAAATTCATCTTTGGCTACAGGCAGCACCGACAATCTGGATTGCTTCAGCATAGGCAGATCGGACAAGCCATCCTCTGCTTTGATAGCTGTCAAGGGAATACTTTTTGCCAAAGGACTTTTCACTTTCAGTTTCACTGCCGTCCAAGCTTCATCCGTCGGGTCAGGAAACTGCTCCTGACTCACTTCAGCTATACCTACTATAGCTTTTTCTTTTCCACTGTGATAAAAAAACACCAGGTCGCCCAATTGCATTTCCCGAAGAAAATTCCGTGCTTGATAATTCCTCACACCATCCCATACATCCTCCTTTTTCGCAACGAAGTCATCCCAAGAATACGATTCCGGCTCAGACTTGACCATCCAATAGTTCATATTTTTGCTGATTGAAAGTTTAAAAGCAATTGATTCACTTAAGGTAAAAATATTCTCTCAATTCAATGGCACCCATCATGAGAATGAATTCTACTCCTTTCCAGTGCTTTGCAAAGAGAAGCCTGCAGAAAATCAATTTTCAATTTTAAGTTAAGCTATAGCCTCTTAAATTGAAACATTATTTCAAGACATTTGTCTAAATACATTCACGCAACCCCGGAAATTTTGGATCACAAGACACTTCTGAAAAAAATAAAGCTCAGCATTCAGCTGATGGAACTACACGATGAAAACCCGTTTAAAATCCGCAGCTATCAAAGTGCGTTGATTTCCTTAGAACGTGGTGACGAGGACATCATGGTTCTAAGTGAGGACGAACTTGTCAAGATTCAGGGAGTTGGAAAAAGTATAGTGGAAGCAATCCGGCAGCTAAAAGAAACTGATACATTTCCCCTACTGGAAGAATTGCTGAATAAAACTCCCGAGGGAATTCTGGAAGTACTTCAGATCAAAGGCTTGGGGCCAAAGAAGGTGAAAACATTATGGGAAGAACTGGGCATCACCTCCACCCATGAACTGATGGAAGCCTGTCAATCCGGGAAAGTGGCTAAAATCAAAGGTTTCGGAGAAAAAACCCAGACCACCATCATCCAAAATCTTGAATTCACAGCCTCCAACTCCGGCAAATGGCTCTATGCCGATATAGCCAAAATGATTGGGCAATTGGAAGAAACCTTTACGATAATGGCTCGGGGAGCAGAATTGGCGGTAGTGGGAGATTTTGCCCGGCAGCTGGAAATCATCACCGAGGCCGAATTTCTGATTGCATCAGAAGAGCTGGCAACTGTAAAAGCCAATCTCAAAGCCATGGAATCCATTGAGTGGATTCTACTGGAATCGGGCCCCAGAACACTGAGAGGAAAATTAAAGGAAATAGACCTGAGGGTCAGTATTCACTTCTGTTCCAAAGAGGATTTTCTCTGGAAAAAGCTTTCACTTAGTGCCGCTCCGCTTCACTTAGATTCTCTGGTGGATGGGCAAGAAAGCATTGCCCAAAAGCTTCAAAAGAAGAATTACTCCAGTGAAGCCGAGTTTTTCAGCATCAACGGCCTCCAATATATCCCTACTGAAATGCGTGAGGGTTTTGGGGAAATTGAGCTGGCCAAAGAGAATAAAATCCCCGAATTACTTACAGACAAAGACCTTAAGGGTATTCTACATAACCATTCGACTTATAGTGACGGTAAACACAGCCTGAGGCAAATGGCTGAATATTGCAGAGACCTGGGCTATGAATATCTGGGAATCTCAGATCATAGCAAAACGGCTTTTTATGCGGGAGGATTGGAAGTGGAAAAAATCCTAAAACAGCATCAGGAAATCGATGAACTGAATAAGGAAATGGCACCATTCCGAATTTTCAAAGGAATAGAAAGTGATATACTTTCCGATGGAAAACTGGACTATGAAAACAATGTCTTGGCAAGTTTCGACTTTATCGTTTCCTCTGTCCACTCCATCCTGAACATGGATATTAATCGGGCTACAAGTAGACTGATCACAGCTATTGAGAATCCTTACACCACTATTTTGGGTCATCCTACAGGAAGATTGCTTCTTCGTCGTCAAGGCTACCCTATTGACCACAAAGCAATAATTGATGCCTGCGCTGCAAACAATGTCGTGATAGAGATCAATGCAAATCCCTGGAGACTTGATCTGGATTGGAGGTGGGTACGATATGCCATGGATCAGGGAGTAAAGCTTTCTATCAATCCCGATGCGCATGAAATGGACGGTTATGCCGACATGAAATATGGCGTACTCGTAGGCAGAAAAGGGGGACTTACCAAGGAGATGACGCTCAATGCGATGAGCGTGGATGAAATAGCAAATTATTTCGGCTCAAGGTTGGAAAAAGTAAAAGCCAAAATTTAGGCAGGGCTAGAAGAATGAAGTCTTGTATCTTGCGCGTAACTATTAGAATCAGATAAAATGAAATGGACTGACCATTCAGAAAAGACACTACTTCAACGTTCCTTTTTATTCGGGATCACCGGCATTGTGCTAAGCACGCTTGCTCTTTTGAATAGCTACTTCCATGTGCTAGATGCTCCGATGGGGCCTCTAAACGGTGTTGGGTTGGCTCTACAGTTAATAGGGTTAAGCTTGGCAGTTTTGGTGATTCGTAGGCGAAAACTATCCCCCGAGATCAAGGAAAGAGCCCAAAAGATGATTTTGGTTCTGGGAGTAGGATTTCTGTTTTTTATCCTTTCTATCTAGTCCATATGAAAGCAAGACCAATCCTACTTGCGTCTTTTTTGGCTTATTTCCTGCTTTTTCAGGTAGCTTGTCAGCCCAAGGCTGATTTCGCTTGGCAGCAGGGGGATATTCTCTTCCAAGATGGAGATTGCGGCGATTTCTGTGATGCTATCCGTGCAGTGACTTCGGGATATGAAGGGAGAGATTTTTCCCACAATGGCTTTCTGATGCAGGAAAATAACGAATGGTATGTATTGGAAGCTATTTCCAAGGGCGTAACAAAGACTCCTCTGGATAGTTTTCTCAGCCGTCACCTAGACGAAAACCAAAAGCCTAAAGTAGCGGTGGGTAGACTCAAACCCGAGCTCCGGCATCTTCTGCCTACGGCGCTGCTGGAAGCAGAAAAACTACTTGGCAAACCGTATGATTCGGGTTTTGATCTATCCAATGATTCTTATTACTGTTCGGAGCTCATTCATTTATCACTTCAAGAGGCAAACCATGGAAATCCCGTATTCGAAATCCAGCCCATGACATTTAAAGATCCGAATTCAAAGGAGTTCTTTTCGGTCTGGGAAGTATATTTCGAGAAATTGGGAATGGAAATCCCTGAAGGCAAGCCCGGGCTAAATCCGGGAGGAATGTCGCTGGATCCGGCGTTAGAGATGATTTATGCCTTTCAGAATAAGTGATAGACAGTTTATGAAATCAGAACAATTTCCTCTAGCTTGTTTTATTCCTAGTGTCTCTTTTTACATTTAGACCAAAACACATCATGTACAATAACACTCTGATTATCCTACTAGTAAGTGTGGTCTCATTGGGCCAATTGAAGGCACAGGAAATATCCAAGGCTTCCCAACAGGAATTTAAAATTGTCACTGTGGTAGAGTCTATCGTTCCGATGGGATTAGGCAGATCTAGGATTATTGATTCTAAAACCCAAGTAGACGCGGCTCAATTTGCCACTGAAAGAACAGATGGCACAAAAAGTAACCAAAAAGAAATCAGCCGCAAGGACATTAAAATCGATGAGCTGGAAGAAACCAAGTTGCTGAATTTCTTTTCTGCTACAGGGATCAACTTTCAAAACATCGCGTCAAACGATGCCATGATTGCATCGAAGATCAACAGTATGATCAGTGAGGGTTGGAACCTTACTTACGTCACCTCCGGCGTAGAAAGCAATGCGGGAGCAGACGACGGTCAGGGGATTTTCATTACCCGTCTCTTCTTTTCCCGTAATCAATTGCTAGAGTAGAAGAAATAATTACTTATTATATGTATATCCGCTTTTCTACCAGCAAGGAAGCAAAAGCGACATAAGCTTTGATAAACTTTAGCGATGAAGGCTACCTCGGTCATCCGCCATCGCCTGTCCGACGTGGCGGAGTCTTCCAGCCAATAAAGCAAGGAAAATATGGCTACTGGCATCATTGCGGATAATCATATTACTTATTATTTAGCCGCTGAAATCCGGAAATTGTACCCTACTGATATCAACACAGGATTTGAAAAGGTCTGCTTCCTGATTCAGGATTTCAGTCTTGGCCATATCAATGAAATACTCAGACTACCTTAGATAAATCTTCGTTCAGATTAGGCTGTGTGGCCCGTGGTCAAACTAGGCTTTCGGGAAAAACACCTTGATTTCCAGAATCACCAACAATTGAACGGAATGGATGTTTAATTGACAAATCACAAAAAAAACCGCAGAATCTCTAAACGGATCTCGGTTTTTCGAGCTATAATAAATAGAAATTGATAATTTCGAATATCGCCCTTTAGAGAATTACATGTCAGCTGAAAATATACGATTACAAGAAGATAGAAATCACATCAAGCATTGGAAGAAATGGGGGCCTTACCTCACTGATAGACAATGGGGAACGGTAAGAGAGGATTATAGCCCTGATGGCTCGGCTTGGGAAAATGTAACCCATGACGATGCGAGGAGCAAAGCTTATCGGTGGGGTGAGGAGGGTATTGGTGGAATTTCGGATTATAAACAGAAGTTTTGTCTGGCCTGGGCTTTTTGGAACGGAAAGGATCCCTTCATAAAAGAACGTTTCTATGGCTTGACGGGAAATCAGGGAAACCATGGGGAGGACGTAAAGGAAATCTATTACTATTTAGACTCCACACCTACGCATAGCTATATGAAGATGCTCTATAAGTATCCTCAGGCAGAGTTTCCTTATCAGGACCTTTTGGAAGAGAATAGCAAGCGAAGCAAAATAGACCCTGAATATGAACTGATCGATACAGGGATTTTTGACGAGGACAAATACTTTGACATCTTTATCGAATACGCCAAGCAGGACGTGGAGGACATCATTGCGGTCGCAACGATTCACAACCGCGGTCCGGAGGAGGCTAAAATCTGGGTAATGCCCACTTTGTGGTTCCGCAAAACATGGTTTACCGGGCACGAGCCATTTATGCCCAAGCTCTCCAAAACGGGCGCAAATACCATCAAAGCTTTCAATCCAAAATCAGGCAATTATTCCATCACTTTTGACGGGAATCCCGATCTGAAATTTTGCGACAACGAAACCAATAGGGAAAGAATATATGACATCGGCAATGAGAAAAAATACCTCAAAGATGCGATCAATGACTTTGTTGTTCAAGGAGACTCCAAGCACCTAAACCCTGCCGGCAAAGGCACAAAAGCGGCTGCTATCTATGAGCTTACGATTCCGGCAGGTGAAAGCAGACAGGTAAAACTCCGAATGCAACATCAGGTAGAAGAAAATACGCTTGGGCTATGTGATTCCTGTCTGGAGCAGCGAAAAAAGGAAGCAGATGAATTCTATGCGGCAATTCAAGAAAGGGTAACCGATGATGACTTGGTAAATATCCAGCGTCAGGCTTATGCGGGCATGATGTGGTCCAAGCAATTTTACTACTACGATGTAGAGCGATGGTTGGAAGGCGATCCGGGTCGATACAAACCTCCCGTAGAAAGAAAGGAAGGAAGAAATAGCAATTGGCTGCACTTGCAAAATTATGACATCATCTCCATGCCTGATAAGTGGGAATATCCCTGGTATGCGGCATGGGATTTGGCATTTCATGCTATTCCAATCGCAAGAATAGATTCTGAATTTGCCAAGAATCAGCTCCTTGTCTTGCTAAATGAATGGTACATGCATCCCAATGGTCAGATTCCTGCTTACGAGTGGAATTTCTCAGACGTGAACCCTCCTGTTCATGCTTATGCTGTCCAGCGAATTTATCAGATTGACAAAAAAAACAACAACGGTGTAGGAGATCATGAATTTCTGGAAAGGGCGCTTCATAAGTTGATGATAAACTTTACCTGGTGGGTAAATCAAAAAGACAGTGATGGCAAGAACATCTTCGAAGGAGGATTCTTGGGATTGGATAATATTTCTGTATTTGACAGAAGCCACGCCCAGAAATACCACGGAAAATTAGAACAGGCAGATGCCACCTCATGGATGGCTATGTTTTCTCTGAATCTTCTGAGAATTTCACTGGATTTATGCGAGTTTAATAAAGTATATCAATTCACGGCCACTAAGTTTCTGGAGCACTTCCTATACATAGCCGGTGCTATGAGTAATATCTCCGAAGAGCATATTTCTCTCTGGGATGATGAGGATAATTTCTTCTACGATGTTTTTCACATCCCCGGCAAAGAGCCCAGTAAAATGAAAGTCCGCTCTATTGTAGGATTGATTCCGCTTTTTGCAGTGGAACCAATCCGGGAAGATCTTTTTGACAATCTTCCGGAATTTAAGAAGCGGTTGGATTTTTTCCTTCGCGAAAAGCCCAAATTGGCAGCATTAGTATCCAGCTGGATCCAGCCGGGCTATGATAAGCGTAGATTGTTTTCACTTTTGAGAGGACACCGAATGAAAAGTGTGCTGCAGAAGATGTTGGATTCTGACGAATTCCTAAGCGACTACGGAATCAGGTCACTCTCAAAATACCATGAGAAAAATCCTTATTTCATGAAAATAGAAGAGGAAACGCTTTCTGTGAAATATACCCCCGGAGAATCTGATACTGTGATGTTTGGAGGAAATTCCAACTGGAGAGGACCTATTTGGTTTCCTATCAATTTCCTAATCATCGAATCACTGAAGAAATTTGACTTCTATTATGGAGGAGATTTCTCCATAGAGTATCCTACAGGTTCAGGCAAATACATGACTATGGACATTATAGCCAAAGAACTGTCCCTCCGCTGCATGCGGATATTCATGAAAGATGAAAACGGCAACAGGCCTGTATATGGAGCCAGCAACAAGAAATTCCAGGAAGATCCTCACTTTAAGGATTACATTCTCTTCTATGAATATTTTCATGGAGATAGCGGCGCGGGCTTAGGGGCATCTCATCAGACAGGTTGGACAGGTCTGGTGGCAGAGATGATTCACAAATTTTACAAAATCAGAGAAGATCAGGACCATGATTCTAAAACCCTTTTTAGAAGCTAACCGAATAGAAGCTGGCTGTGATGAAGTAGGGAGAGGTTGTCTGGCAGGACCAGTAGTCGCTGCAGCGGTGATTTTACCTGCTGACTATGCCAATCCCTGGATCAATGACTCCAAGAAGCTGGGCAAAAAACAGCGGGAAGATCTGATCGAAGAGATCAAAAACAAAGCTCTAGCCTGGCAAATCGCTGAAGCAAGTGTGGTGGAAATTGACACGATTAATATTCTGAATGCCTCCTTTCTTGCAATGACCCGTGCGGTTCAGGGTCTGGGAATTCTACCCGAACACTTACTCATCGATGGTAATCGATGGAAGTCCCACTTAGCCATCCCCTATACCTGTGTAATCAAGGGGGATGGAAAATACACCAGCATCGCAGCTGCTTCGATTTTGGCAAAAGTTTACCGTGACAATTTCATGGAGAAGTTGGCAGAGGAGTTTCCCCATTATGCATGGGAGCGCAATGCGGGCTACCCCACCAAAGCTCACAGATCAGGAATCGAAGAATACGGTGACTGCATCTGGCATAGAAAGAGCTTTCGGTTACTGAAAGAACAGCTTGAAATATTTTGAGTTATGATTAAACTCCTGCTTCATGCTTAGGCAAGGCCAATCCTACTAAGGGAAAAACAACTCTTCCAAAGTACTCAAATCCAGTTCCCACCAGAATTGCCATTTATATATAAAGGAAAACAAGAGAAAGACCTAGTCTGAATGGGGAGGCGGCGTTCCATCCAAATCCTTATCCATTAATTGATTTTTCTTGATTTCCTGAATACTGCCCTTAGTAAGGATTTCAGAGATATCCATTCCTGCCAGAATATTCGCCGTCCCTGTTCCCATTCCCATAACTGTCCGCATGGCATCTTGTGTGCTTACATTCAAAAAAGTAATAAGCTCTTTCGGTACATGGTAAATATTACCATTGGTAGGATTGGGAGCTGTAGGAACAAATATAGTATAGAGATTTTCGTCTATTTGATCAGTGATAAATCCAGTCATCATAGTTCCTGATCTAAAGGGATCCAACAAGACAACTTCCGAAAAAGGAAGTTTCTTCAAGCCTACAAACTGATAAACAGTCTGGTGAATCAAATTGTAAAGAGGAATTTTAGTGAGATATTTTCTTTCAAAGCTTTTGAAATACACCTTCCCTACTTTATTACGAACTAGTAAGCCTATAAGGAATATGAAAGCACAAAATATGGCAAGTGAAAGTAAATTGATCAACCAATGAGGCTCATTGGTCCCCGGATTCAAAGCGGAACTAAGGGGAGCTACAATTCCAAAAATAAAATTGAAGACAATCGAAAGAAGAATTAAAATAATGGTAAGTGGAAGTAAAATCAGAAATCCCTGAAGTAAGCTGTCTAAAATAATTCCATGTTTAGACTTATTCTCTCTTACCGACGGAACAATGGGTTCGCTATTCATGGGATGTAGGGGTTTTTCTGAATGTCTAGTTTTTAACCACGGTGAACCCAGAGGATAACGCGGAGAATGCAGTTTAGAAATAATTTCCCTGTAAAGTCCCAAACCCCAAATTCATAGTGGTTTTTTTTTTCGGAAAGTCGCACCAATCCTATGAAATAGAATGGCGCGACTAAACTGATTGTTGACCGTTTTTCTCTATCCGCTAAATCAAGCTCTTTTGAAGAGATGCATTACCAGCGAGATTACCAGCAAAACCAAGAAGATGTAGAAGATGATCTGGGCGATAGAAGCTGCGCCGGCAGCTATTCCTCCAAATCCTAACACTGCAGCAATAAGTGCAATTACTAAGAAAATTAATATCCAGCGTAACATAGTTGTAAATGGTTGATGGTTCGAGAACAAATGCTACAAAACCATACCAAACACCCGTACGGTGCCTATTTCCCATTTTAAGCTCGATTCTTGTGGTTTTAAAGAATTACCTTGGGGAATGCAAGCCCCAAAGTCAGTAAGATAACTAAGCCCAATCCCATCATCATTCTTGAAAATATAGCATTGGGTTTATGAAAAAAAGAGACTGTCACAACTCATAATTGTCCCTAAATCCCTTTCCGTCATTATTCTTTATGTGTATCCGCATGTATCCACGTACTAGAATTATATCTTGTGCTAGCCTTGACTCGTCCTAAAAATAGTTTACAGGTTATCGTTTAAATCCAGGTACTGATTGACTGTTTCTGCTAGTCCTTTTATTGGTTTACAAGTGTAC
>NZ_JAVDWS010000046.1:0-10134 GCF_031457395.1 Algoriphagus sp. 4150 | reverse complement strand
TCCCGTATCATTCCGCTCATAAGCTTCATAATACAAAAACAGTTCGCGCTGGAATATCTCGCTCGACCAACCATCGCTGGCAATGTGGTGAACGTTAACCATCAATACGATACGCTCTTCCGGATCCGACGGAATCCTGTAAAACTTTACCCTCACAGGATACTCCGAACTCAGATCAAAAGGACGGTTGATGTCTTCTGTAATCAGTGACTCATAATTATCTCCTTCCGCCAGTGTCACCTCTTCTATGGGAAGAGGATCAGTATGAACAACCTGGATGCCCTGACGGTCTTCTCCCTGTTCGATAGTACTGCGCAACACTTCATGTCGTTCAACAATCTGACGGAGGGCATATTGTAACGCTGAAACACTTGTCATTTCCCCCAATTCAAATACCACCGGAATATGGTATGCATTCGTCCCTTGTTCAAATTGTTCGATAAACCATAATCGCTCCTGAGCAGCACTTAGTGAATAAGCTGTTACACCTTTCATTCGCAAGACAACTTTATCTAGGAAAGAATACCTAGATAAAATATCATTGTCCTTCAGAATGTCCATTATTCTACTCTTGTTCTCAGCTATAAAAACCTTATTCTCATCAGTTTGAAACTTTGTAGGGGTAGTCAGACGAAGCACGACACCTTCCAGCCAAATCGCTCCACCTTCATGGCGCAAGTCATTTAAAAAATTATAAATAATATCCATTAGATTATTAATCTATTATTTCAATTACACGACACCTATCTGACATGCATATTCAATGCAAACCGTTTAATATTCATACAACAGACAGTCGATTATCAAATAACTCTATTAATATAGCATTTAATAAAACAACATCATCAGACTTTTAATATTCAATTGATAGAGCGCTCTTAAAGAGTTATCACTACTGTTTACCCAGATAAATTACCTCATCCAAAACATCAATAAATTTTCCACAAACCGCCTCAATCGCTGAAGGATCAATCGCCTCGTACTTGTAATTACAATCAATCAATATTCCATCGTTAAATACTACCATAACAAAAGCAATATCAAAATACAATTTTCCCATACTATGATGACCCAATGCCAAATGCCTGCTTTCGAAGGACGAGTTATCCAAGACAAGATTTAGTTGGGTCGCTATTTGATCCCAGTCCGTCTTCAAATGTTTCCCATATTCCTGATAATAAATATGGTCCGTGGAATCAACTATCTGCTTTTGACACAATAGCAGCAACTCCCCAAAAGATTTCGTTTTTTCAATCTTGATTCTTGATACAAGTGTACCTGTTAACCACCCTATAATTTTGGAAAAATCCTGATTGATTCGAGTTGACATGGGCGTGTCCACGATAAAGTCGTTTTGATCACTAACCCTGCTAAGAAAAGTGCAATACGCTGCCAACATGAAGTTAAAAACCGAAATTTTACAATCTGATGATATTTTCTGAATTCCCATTAACAGTTCTTCAGAAACAGCAAATCGATACCCCCCCCCCTTTACTCCATCATGTCTTGCCTTCGTAAAATCACCGTTCACTTTTTGAGTCTTTACTACACAAATCTCGGGCTTACGCGGTGGATTACTAAACAGACTATCAAAAAAGGATTCATGAAAAGCCAGTTTAGGGTTTTTATAATGCTGCTTTTCAAAAAGTGCATAGTCCCTGAGTTGTAATTTCAAAGCCGGCAGTGGATTTGAATATTGACTGCAATAAGCTTCATACAATATGAAAAGCTCATCTGCAATAAGATTCAAAGAATGAGCATCATGGATAATGTGATCAATGACAAAAATCAAAATATAATTATTCTCGTCAAACTTAACCAATGTGCTCTTAAACGACGGCTCATTCTCAAAATCAAATAAATGGTTGTATGTACTTTCGATGAGTAATTTCAATTCAATTTCTTTCTCCTTCAAATCAGACATATCAACAAACACCAAATGAGGCTTTAATAAGTCCGAAGCACATATTTTTTGAAATACCCGCCCTGCCCTGTCAACGAATAAAGTCCGCAAACTCTCGTGTCGCTCAACCAATGAATTTATCGCTTCGGACATCGCCCGTTGATTAACATTTTGAAGATCTTTTTTAATCATCGAGTTCGATGAATAGTGTATTCCTTTTGTGAAATTTAGGTATCGCCAAACCTGGTTTTTTAAAGCATCATATAAGTTTTCAGACGATAAGCTCAGTGATGCACCAACTCCGATCGATTCAGTGGTCGACGTGTTAGAGCTTATTTTCTGATGAATCAGTTTGGCTATCATTTGTACAGTAGTATTGAGAAACAACTCCTTTACACTAATTTCCACGTTCCACATTTTTTTTATCTTAGCAATCATCACAATGGTATGGATTGAATTACCACCAATTCTAAAGAATTCATCTGAAATCCCCACTTTATCCAACTGTAACTCTTTTTGCCAAATACCGCATAGTATTTTCTCAATTTTTGTAGCCGGCGCAATAAATTCTTGTAGCGAACCATAATCTGGATCGGGTAACAAGCGTTTGTCTAATTTTCCATTAACCGTAAGTGGCAAAGATTCCATGGCAACAAAATAATCGGGAATCATATAATTGGGTAGTTGAAAGGACATGGCCTCAGCAATAGAGGCATAACTCACATTGGTATTATCTGAAACATAATACGCCACTAAGTACTTGATACTGCCATAGGTTGTTTGACGTGCCTTGACCAAGACACAGACTTTTCTGATGTCTGGAACCTGAAGAAGCGCATTTTCAATTTCACCCAGTTCAATCCTGTACCCGCGGATTTTTACCTGCTCATCTTTCCTCCCGACGAACTGCAAATTGCCATCGGAAAGCCATCGTACCATGTCTCCAGTTTTATACAACCTCGTGTAACCCTTTAAAACATCTTCATCCGTTGCGAAAAAGTTGCTAACAAAACGTTCCTTGGTCAATTCATCTTTATTTAAATAACCTCTCGCAACGCCATCACCACCCACGTACAATTCACCTACAACCCCAACGGGCACTGGGACTTTATTAACATCCAAAATATAGGCTCTGGAATTGGGAAATACCTTACCAATCACATTCGCCATGTTTGGTGCTGTAACAGTGGATACTGTTATCTCCCCTAGTTCTGTAGGGCCATAATAATTATAAATTCTGATTGGACGATGAGTTAAACTGGAAACAATTTTTTCCGTCAGAGCCTCACCACTGAAATAAATTTTAGTTAGTCCGATCACGTCAATCGTTGAGGCAAGTAGATCGTATTGAGATGGAACTAGATGAATTGACGTAAATTTGTAATTGGTGAGCAACTCATTCAATTCCGAAATATCAAAAATATGCCGAGTTACCTGCACCCTAGCACCTACACAGAGGTGAGTAAAAATTTCTCCAAATGAAACATCAAATACGTAGTTAGTTTTAAGTAAGTGAAAGTCGTCCGAATTGACTTCTGAATATTCAATCATATGCAAAATCCTGTTGCACACTGAAAAATGTTCCAACATGACACCTTTGGGACGTCCCGTTGTTCCTGATGTGTACAATACGTACACTAAATCCGTCGATGAACTGGTCAAAGACAGATTCCCTTCATTCTCTTCATGATAAAACGCCTCACCTAGGTCAATGTCAATAACCATCTCAGGTAGCAATTTCAACCGATCATCTTTAAGCAACTCTCTTTGACTTAGTATGAGCATAGCCTTCGAGTCGTCCAGAATATAGTCAATGCGTTCTTGTGGAAATGAAATATCCAAAGGAACATAAGCTCCTCCTGCTTTTAATACCCCCAGAATTCCAATGATCATTTCCAAGCTACGATCCAAAAACAATCCAATAGGAGCTCCTGGAGGCATCTCCATATTGGATTTCCTTTTATATTGATGCCGAATAAAGTGGGCCAGTCGGTTACTAAGCACATTTAATTGATGATAGGTCAACACATACTCCTCAAAAATTAATGCTGGACGGTCAGGGGCTTTTTCTACCTGTTCTTCAAATAGCTGATGAATCGTTTTGTCTTTGGGATAGAACCGATCAGTATTATTCCATTCAAATATGATGTGATGTCTTTCACTATCAGAAAGCAATCCAAGTTCGCTGTATGCTTTTTCCGGAATATGGGCTAACTGGTTCAACAAGAATTTATAATGATGCACCAATCGGCCAATTGTATCGGAGTGGAATAAACTGGTCGCATAGCTGATCCTCCCTGAAAGCGCCTCTTGGTCATCGTCAATGAAAATAGATAAATCAAATTTTTCCACATCATAAACTGGTGGCTCTCCCAATGGTGTAATGTACTTCTTACTTGAGTCTACCTCCTTTCTTGCATTCCCGAAATTCTGCACGACGAACATGACCTGAAAGATCGGATGGCGGGAGGTATCTCTCTCCACTCCTAACTCATCAACCAACTTCTCAAAAGGAAGATCCTGATTAAGTTGTGCCAAGACCTGCTCTGCGTGAACTTGCTGTATCAAATCCTTAAAACTTTGATTGCTGCTCAGTTGTGTCCTGTTGACAAGCATATTGACAAAGAATCCAATAAGACCCTCTGTCTGGCGATGATGACGATTCGCGATCGGACTACCAATGACAATGTCCTCCTGACCCGTATACTTGTTTAATAAAACAGCAACGCTGGTCAATAAAACGCTGTGCAACGTAACTCCATAATCCCTGGCCAGAGTCCTTAGTCTGATGCTTGTCTCGCGACTTAGTTCAAATGTCTGCTGAGCTCCACTATAGTCAATTGTCTTGGGTCTCGCATAATCTGTAGGCAATTCCAATGACTGATAACCTACCAGTTTATTCTTCCAATAACTTAATTGACTATTTAAAACCTCGCCTGTCAAATAAGCACGTTGCCATAAAGCATAATCCTTATACTGGATTGTTATCGGAGGCAGATTAAAACCAACATCTTGATTGCAGTAAGCCTCATAATATGCTAGTAACTCCCTCTGAAATATATCCATCGACCAACCATCACAGGCAATATGGTGGATGTTAATCAACAAAATGATTTTTTCAAACGAGGAAGACAATGTGCTCGGTCCTACAAAATAAAACTTCACCCGGATGGGATACGACAAACTCAAATCAAAAGGACGATTAATATCTTCCTTTAAAAGCATTTCAAAAACCTCACTCCCAGTCTCTGCCTCTTCAATGACCAATGGTTCATTGTGAACAATCTGAATCCCCTGATGATTATCATCCTTAGCCAGCGTGCTCCGTAAAGCCTCATGTCTGGAAACAACCTGCTGAATGGCATACCTGATACCACCAACATCTGTAGTTTTAGCAACTTCGAAAACCGAAGGAATATGATATGCATTTGTTCCGCCTTCGTACTGCTCAATAAACCACAAACGCTCCTGGGCAAATGATAAAACAGATTGATTGGATTGTGTTTTGGCAATACCAGTCAAAGTATGCTTTATACCCTGGAGTAATAATTGGGATATGCATTTATAATTGAAGATATCAGAAACTCTTACGTTATATCCCAGAAAACCCGTCATTCGATGAGACAAACGTATAGCTAGTATCGAATTACCGCCAATCTTGAAGAAATCATCATTAAGTCCGACTTTATCCACACCCAGTACCTGCTGCCAGATCAAACATACACCTATCTCCTCATCTCTCTCTGGAGCAATATACCCATCTGGCTGCACTGAAAAATCCAATTCCGGTAAAGAATCTCTATCTAGCTTTCCGTTAATTGTCAGCGGCATGGACTCCAGCGCTATCAACGCGCTTGGCATCATATAGTCGGGTAACATCTCAGCCAGCTGATCCAATATCTCAATTTCGCTTAATTTATTAAGATAAGGTATGTTGCAATAATTGCTGGACTCTCTTTTGGATAATAATCCCGAACTATGATCAATTCGGATCGGTCGACCTTTTGATACATTTTTTTTAAGGGAAATAACTACATCGTATCGATACCTACTTAACTCATTATCGTATCCTTCCTCCCGTTCGACAACGTGAATATCCAAATTCTCAAATTCGTCCCTCAACTGAAGAAAATACTGTGGGCTAACTAAAAATTCATTCTCCTTGGAAACAATCTCATCAATCATGGAAGGTGTCCAAGCTTGTTTCCTGTAGTCCAATCGTTCTTCAATGAGCGCTCTGTGAAGATCATAATTTCTAATGTCGCCAAGAAAAATCGACCCTCCGCTGGATAGCTTTTCAATTGCTTTGGTAATAACGTTCTCAAAATAACCAATACTCGGAAAATACTGAGAGACGGAATTCATTATAATAGTGTCATACAAAACATCAGGATCAAGTTGATCAATTTCATCCGCTCTCAAGTGATAAAATTCGACATTGAAATTAAACTGTTTAAAATTAGCCTGATGCCTTTCGATAATTGATTGAGATAAATCCAGACCAGTATATTTTTCAACATATTCAAGTAAGGGATACATAAGTAACCCAGATCCTACTCCAATCTCCAATACATTCCCCGGAGCCAATTTTTTTATGATAGATAGAATATTGTTCCTCCATGCGTACATTTCGGACAAAGGAATTGGTTCTCCTGAGATATAACTATTCCAACCCGAGAAATCGGCATACACATTTTCTTGTCTTACGTTTTTTTCATATTCCAAATTGTAAAGGTTTTCCCAACTTTCTAGCACATCTGATTCTTTACGAGATATATTTCTATCAAGCACATAATAAGCCACCAAATACTTAACAATGCCTGCATCTGTACCTCTTTCCTTCATCAGGACCGTACTCTGTATAACACCCTCAATCCGCATTAATGCATTCTCAATTTCTTTCAGTTGGACACGATATCCGCTAATTTTTATCTGATCATCATTCCTTCCGACATATTCAAGAGTTCCGTTGGAAAGCCAACGCACCAAGTCACCTGTTTTATACAGTCGACTATCTTTTGCTTGATTTGTCCTAGTTGTAAAAGGATTGGTAATAAAATGCTTCTCTGTTAATTCTATATCATTGAGATAGCCCCTAGCCAACCCTGCACCGCCGATAAATAGTTCGCCTGTCACCCCAATAGGCATGGTAGTTAAATCAGGTGACAGCACATACACAAAGCGGTTTTTTATTGGAACTCCAATCGGTACATTCTTTGTAGTGATAGGAGTACTTAGATCCCAGGTACAAGTAAACGTCGTGCTTTCTGTTGGGCCATAACCATTCAAAAAATGGAGAGGCGTATATTTTTTTTTGACAAATTCTGTTACAATAATTTTATCAAGTGCTTCTCCACCGATAATAAGATAGTTCAAACTTTTAAACAGTGTGTGATCTAAATAGTATAAATTCTCAAACAAGGTTTTAGTCAACCATAGAATGGTGATTTGATGTAGTTTAAGAAATTTACTAAAGCTACCGATATCTGATACAAGATCGTTTAATCCAACTGGTATTACTAATGTATTCCCTCTTAGCAATGGTGTCCATATTTCGAAAGTTGCTGCATCAAAAACTGGTGACGATAAAAAAGCAAAGACGTCGTTTCTACTTATCTGAATGTAGTCGTTACACACCAGGCTCAGCACTGCTTGATGTTCAATCATTACCCCCTTTGGCTTTCCTGTTGTACCCGATGTATAAATTACATAGGCAAGATCTGTGGCTGCATGAGACAGTAAGAGATTTGAAGTGTCTGCTGTTTTAAAAAAAGGCTCAGCTCCATCAATATAGAGTGCTTTGTGATCAGGTATTCTGCTTTTATAATATGTCAATCGCTGACATAAAACAAATTCTGCATGAGTATCCTCAAGGATATAATCAATTCTTGCCTGCGGAAAATGTGTATCGATTGGAACATAAGCCCCACCCGCTTTAAGAATTCCAAGAATTCCTATAATTAATTCTGGCCCTCTTTCCAAATACAGAACAAAGAGAGTATCCTTTTTGACTTCATACCCCATTCTCTTTTGATATTGTTCTCTGATATGTCTTGCAAGCTGATTACTTTTTTCATTCAATTCTTTGTACAATATGGCATTGTTCTCAAAAATCAGTGCTACACTGTAGGGAGACTTTTCTGCCTTCTGCTCGAATAAGTGGTGAATCGTTTGATCTCGTGGAAAATCTGTTTCGGTTTCATTCCATTCATTAACAAGCTTATTGTACTCATCCAAATTCAACAAGCTTATTGACGAAAATGGCTTTTCACATGCACAAGACAATTGATCAAGGAGATAACAATAGTGATCAATCAAACGAGCAATTGTATCTGAATGAAATAAACTGGCCGCATAGCTGATCCTCCCTGAAAGCGCCTCTTGGTCATCGTCAATGAAAATAGATAAATCAAATTTTTCTACCTGAAGGGACAGCGATCCTGTAAAAGGCATGAAATATTCATTCCATTTAGTATCGTTGCCAAAATTCTGCACGACGAACATGACCTGAAAGATCGGATGGCGGGAGGTATCTCTCTCCACTCCTAACTCATCAACCAACTTCTCAAAAGGAAGATCCTGATTAAGTTGTGCCAAGACCTGCTCTGCGTGAACTTGCTGTATCAAATCCTTAAAACTTTGATTGCTGCTCAGTTGTGTCCTGTTGACAAGCATATTGACAAAGAATCCAATAAGACCCTCTGTCTGGCGATGATGACGATTCGCGATCGGACTACCAATGACAATGTCCTCCTGACCCGTATACTTGTTTAATAAAACAGCAACGCTGGTCAATAAAACGCTGTGCAACGTAACTCCATAATCCCTGGCCAGAGTCCTTAGTCTGATGCTTGTCTCGCGACTTAGTTCAAATGTCTGCTGAGCTCCACTATAGT
This sequence comes from Algoriphagus sp. 4150, assembly GCF_031457395.1. Classification (NCBI taxonomy): domain Bacteria; kingdom Pseudomonadati; phylum Bacteroidota; class Cytophagia; order Cytophagales; family Cyclobacteriaceae; genus Algoriphagus; species Algoriphagus sp. 4150. The sequence goes on along the minus strand of NZ_JAVDWS010000046.1, from coordinate 1,335 downwards.
CAATTGTCTTGGGTCTCGCATAATCTGTAGGCAATTCCAATGACTGATAACCTACCAGTTTATTCTTCCAATAACTTAATTGACTATTTAAAACCTCGCCTGTCAAATAAGCACGTTGCCATAAAGCATAATCCTTATACTGGATTGTTATCGGAGGCAGATTAAAACCAACATCTTGATTGCAGTAAGCCTCATAATATGCTAGTAACTCCCTCTGAAATATATCCATCGACCAACCATCACAGGCAATATGGTGGATGTTAATCAACAAAATGATTTTTTCAAACGAGGAAGACAATGTGCTCGGTCCTACAAAATAAAACTTCACCCGGATGGGATACGACAAACTCAAATCAAAAGGACGATTAATATCTTCCTTTAAAAGCATTTCAAAAACCTCACTCCCAGTCTCTGCCTCTTCAATGACCAATGGTTCATTGTGAACAATCTGAATCCCCTGATGATTATCATCCTTAGCCAGCGTGCTCCGTAAAGCCTCATGTCTGGAAACAACCTGCTGAATGGCATACCTGATACCACCAACATCTGTAGTTTTAGCAACTTCGAAAACCGAAGGAATATGATATGCATTTGTTCCGCCTTCGTACTGCTCAATAAACCACAAACGCTCCTGGGCTGAACTAAGAAAAAAAAAATTAGCACTAACATCTTTGAATATCCTTATCCTTTTAAAATCCTCTTTTGAATAAACTTCATTATCCTTAAGAATGAGAAGAATTTCTTTTTCGTTGGTGACAATAAAGTCCTTTCGCTCTTTTGTTTGAAATTTTTTGGAAAGAAAAACCTTTAAAACACTCCCATCAAACCAAATGGCCCCACCTAGAAGCTTCATTTCATTGAAAAAAGTGTGAATATTTTTCATCAATATTTTTTTAGCTTGTTCTACATTACATTAACAAAATCTGCACGAGACATTCATTTAAAATGACATGCTACCAGACATTTCTTCTACTTTGGTAAAAATAGAAGAAATCTTCAATTAACATCTTTCTTTTTAAAGAATTCCCATTCTTCCCCCTCTTCTTCTGCCGATGATGCAATTATATGCTTTAAGATCATTTCAATGTTTTTTGAAAGCAGCACATCCGCAACTTTTATCTCACATCCCAGTGCATTACCCATGCGATGCGATAATTGAATTGCCAAAATAGAATTCCCCCCTATTCTGAAAAAATCATCCGTCACTCCCACACGCCCAACACCTAGAACTTCCTGCCAGATCCCGCATAGAACGGACTCGGTCTCAGTACGGGCACCGACATAACTCTGCTGCGAACTGAAGTCCGCTTCCGGCAAGGAACGCTTGTCAAGCTT
>NZ_JAVDWS010000045.1:0-10679 GCF_031457395.1 Algoriphagus sp. 4150 | reverse complement strand
GCGACAGGACTGATCGCGGGGAGTTACCCTGCACTCTATATTTCCGGCCTCAATTCCATTGCCGTTTTGAAGGGCGGGAAGCTTAGCAGTCATATGGGAGAAATATGGGCACGGAAAGGTCTGGTGGTGTTTCAATTTGCATTGTCTGTCATTTTAATCGTTTCGGTATGGGTTGTATATCAACAGGTTGAGTTCGTACAAAAACAACACCTGGGATACGAAAAGGATAATATTATAAGTTTTGGAAGAGAGGGGCAATTGAATGAGGTCGGTAAACTGGAAACTTTTATTTCGGAAATAAAAAATATTCCCGGCGTGGTCGGAGCCTCTACCATTGGGCATACTATGGCAGGACATATGAGTGGGACATGGGGAGTAGTATGGCCAGGTAAAGACCCGGAAGATAAAACTGAATTTGAGAATGTCGGGGTTAACTACGACATGTTGGAGTTGCTTAATATTCAGCTAAAGGAAGGACGGTTATTCTCAAGAGATTTTGGTGCTGACTCTTCCAAAATTATTCTTAATGAAGCTGCCATTGATTACATGGGGCTTTCCGATCCTATTGGTGAAACCATTAAACTTTGGGGAGAGGATAGAGAAATCATAGGGATTACAGAGAATTTCCATTTTGAGTCATTTCATGAGGAGGTGAAACCACTTTTCTTTCGGCTTTCGCAAGATGACGCCTGGAATATCATGGTCAAAATTGAAGGAGGGGAAGAGCAGAATACACTGCCCCTTCTTCAGCAGTTTTATGGGGAGTTTAATCCAGGTTTTTCATTGGATTATAGATTTCTGGATGAGGCTTATCAAGCCCAGTATATTGCCGAACAACGGGTTTCCATTTTATCAAAATACTTTGCCGGACTAGCTATCTTGATTTCCTGTTTGGGCTTATTTGGACTTGCCACTTATACTGCAGAAAGGCGGGCAAAAGAAATAGGCATCCGAAAGGTGCTTGGTTCTAATGAATGGAAAATCCTGACCCTTTTGACAGGGGACTTTGCGAAAATGATATTGATCGCGATTGTTGTTGCAATTCCAATAAGTTATTACCTCACCAAAAGTTGGCTGGATGGATTTGCATTTAAAATAGACCTGGAATGGTGGTTCTTTATCGGAGCCGGTATACTGACTTTGGGGATTGCCCTGCTTACGGTAAGTTTCCAATCCGTCAAAGCAGCACTTATGAATCCTGTGGAGAGCTTGAAGAGTGAGTAATTAGTAGGCAGTGGTCAGTTTGCAGTTATCAGCTGGTACGTCATTGCGAGGCTTAACATTTAGAAAATGCACAAATCGAGATGACGTTGTAAATTTGCACTTCCTGTGCAAATTGGCCGGAGCTCGAATAGAGCAAGTTGCCTGTTTGCGAGTATGGTTGGAAAGAAAGGAGTCACAAATCATGGTACTTTTCCATTTCCGGAAAATGTCCGTTCGGTAGCCTTTCAATTGATTGATATTTCTTTCCGCACAGGTTTATTCTAACCGGTAGGACATGGATAAAATCAGGAAGAATGCCGCCGGGATAGACATCGGCGCAAAGAAAATTTTTGTAGCCATAGAGAATGAACCGGTAAGGTCATTTGAAACTTTCACCGAAGATTTAATCCGGAGTAGGGATTATTTGTTGTCCCACAGGATTGAAACAGTTGCTATGGAAGCAACCGGGGTTTATTGGGTAATACTTTATGATATACTCGAACGTGCCGGTCTGGATGTGTGGTTGGTGGATGGTAGACAGACCAAACAAGTTCCCGGCCGTAAAACAGATGTGAAGGATTGCCAGTGGATACAGCAGTTACACAGCTATGGGCTTCTTAACCGGTGTTTTGTTCCTGATGAACAGGTAAAAGAAATGCGGATTTATCAGCGGATCAGAGAGGACCATATACGCAGCGCGGCGATGCATATCAACCATATGCAAAAAGCGCTTACAGAAATGAACATCCGGTTGAAAGAGGGTTCTTAGCCAGATCCACGGTGCAAGCGGATTGGCGGTTATTAAGGCGATCCTGTCAGGGGAAAGAACACCGGAACGGCTGTTGGCCCTTTGTCATAAAAGCATCAGGGAAAAGAAAGCAGACCTTGTATTAAAGTCATTGGAAGGCCATTATAATGAACCCGGCCTCTTTTCATTGGGACAGGCCTACAATGCCTATCTTTTTTATCAACGGCAAATTGATGAATGTGATCAAAAAATCCAGAAAGCTTTGGAAAGGGGCAATCGGTATCATGAAGATGGGGTATCAAAAAAGGAAATAGAATCGGTTAAAAACCGAAAACCCATAAGACACAATAAACCGGATGTGGATTTTCTCGGAGGTCATTTGCTTAAAGTTTTTTACGGGAAAGGATGCAACGGATCTGCCCGGAATTACCGATTACACTTGGCTCCGACTTTATGCCGAGACCGGGACTGATTTACTCAAATGGAAAACCGAGAAGCATTTTACATCTTGGTTGGGACTTGCACCGGGCCAGCACCGGTCCGGGAAATTAAACAAGAATAGAAATAGGAAATACCGGCCGAAAGCAGGTCAGATTTTCAGACAGCTTGCCCAAAGCCTTATTGAAAGTAAGAAAATAGCCCTTGGCGCTTTTGGTCGGAGGCTAAAAGTCAAACGGGGATCGGGAATAGCTGTAAAAGCAACGGCAAGAAAGCTTGCAGTGCTTTATTGGAGATTAATGGTGAAAGGACTGGATTATACCGAAAGAGGAATAAAAGCATATGAAGAAAAGATGAAATTGAATCAAGAAAGATGGCTTACCAAAACAGCAAAAAACTTAGGGTATCAACTTGTTGAATATCACCCTATTATATAATACGTCATCGGTAACGACGGAGGAGTGTGGCAATCTGTTTATTGAAGTAGAAAGTATCCAGTATCAAGATTTTAGAACATAGAGCCAAGATCAAAATAGAGAACGCTGAATGGTGAATGCCGAACCCGCCTCCCAGAGGGCAGGTAATGAAGATTAGATACCCCGATTAACCCTTAATCTTTTAACCTTTAATCCATTAACTCTTAACCATAGTTTGAAAGTATCAAGATTGGAGAGATGAGAGGCAATCTCCATGTAATACACAAAGAATGCATCAAGAGCATGCTTTGTTCAGGTGAAGTCCATTTTTAAGAAATCACGTAAGGGCATCTGTTGGATACCCTTGAAGGTGTTTAGTGGTTTGATCATGTCCATTGTTATCACGTATTTGGGATAGTTGTCGGCGACATTCATCAGGTTTCCGAACTCCCGTTGTATGGTCACCTCATCAAAGAGAGCGTAACATACCTGAACATATAAGCGCTCTCCGTTCTTTTCTCCGATAAAGTCTATTTCTTTATCTTGAAACTTTCCTACAAATACCCGAAACCCATTTCGCAGCAATTGCATGTAAACGGCGTTCTCCATGAGTTTGCCTATATCGCTTCGGTAATTAAAGCTCCGGATACTGTTACGTAGTCCTAAGTCTTCGAAATAATACTTCTCTCCGATTTCAAAAATTTTCAGACCATTGATATCGGCTCTGGCCACCTTATGGATAAAATAGGAATTGGTTAATGCCTTTAGGTAGTTGATAACGGTTTGGGTAGGTATGTTGACCCGTTGGGACTTTAGGTATTTGCTGATATTTTGTGCTGAAAACAAGCTGCCGGTATTATCGGCAAGGTAGGCTACCAGATTTTCCAGTAGAGAGACATTCCGTATTCCTTCCCAGCTGACGACATCTCTGAGTAGAATAGAAGAATATACGTTTTTCAGATATTCGAATACATGTCCTGGATTGAGTCCAATATGGTGTTGGTATGGCATGCCCCCTACGGTCAGGTACAGTTCGAGATTTTCAATCTTGTCTTCCAGTTGATTAAATGTAAGAAACTCTGCGTAACTAAGGCTATGGATAGGAAATTCGATGTAACGCCCGGCCATGAGAGTGGCGAGTTCACCTGACAATATATTGGCATTGCTTCCCGTACAATAGATATCACAGGCTTGCTCGTTCAACAAACTTCTGAGACACCGTTGAAAATCCACGATTTCCTGCACTTCGTCAATAAATAGATAGTTGGGTTTTCCTTGGATCAATTCCTGATTTACATAATGATCGAGGTCGCTATGGTTGGTGATTTCCGAGAATTTCTCCAACTCCTTGTCTACATAGATGACGTTTGCTTCAGGTTGATTTTCTTTGATATGTTTGATGATCATTTTAAGCATATAGCTTTTTCCCACCCGTCTTTGACCCGTTAGTATCTTGATGATATGCTTGTCGAGAAAAGGTTTAATCCTGTCTAGATATTGATCTCTTCTGATGATTTTTTCTTCCATTGTACTTGAGGGATTTATCAAAAATAGTAATTTCTTCAATTATAATTGAAGAAAAAGCATGCTCATCTACCATCTCTTCGACCGCCCACGAACGATTTTGTTCGAAAAATTTCCCAAGGAATCCCATAAGCGTCCTATACTAGCTGGAAATGCAGCTTTTTGCTGGCACAAAACTCGCGAATTATAAAGGAATCAATTCCTAAGGCATGCTCCGACACAACCTCCTTCTGATCTTCCGGGGTTTTAAGAAGGATAAAAGCACTTTCTTTATCAATCTAATTGGCCTCTCTACCGGTCTTGCCTGTGCCCTTTTGATTTTTTTGTGGGTGAGGGATGAACTGAGTTTTGATCAATTTCATGAAAACGATGAACGGCTATATCAGGTGATGGTGAATCGGCAATCAGGTAAAGGAATTCAGACTGTGGATATGACTCCCGCATTTTTAGCGGAAGCTTTGGCTGAAGAATTGCCCGAAGTTGAAATGGCTGTTACAACTGCCTCAACACAGGGCTTTGACGAAATTAAGCTTTCAATTGCTTATGAAAATGTCAACCTAAAAGAAATGGGAAGGTTTGTAGGTAAGGATTTTTTCAATATGTTTTCTTATGAGTTGATCCAAGGAGATTCCAAGCAGGTCTTGGCCGAAAAAAACTCCATTGTACTATCGGAAACACTTGCACTCAAGTTATTTAAATCCCTTGAAAATGTAGTTGGAAAAGTTGTAACACTGAAAGTAAAAGAAGAGGGATATGTGGTGTCCGGTGTATTTAGAGATATGCCGCCAAACTCTTTCCATCAATTTGATTTTTTGATTTCCTGGGATGCATATAAAGAATATCTGCCGCCAAACTGGTATGATTGGGATGAGTTATTATACCGGACGTATATCTTGTTGGCAGAAGGTTCAGATCCTCAGCTTTTCAATGAGAAAATTGCCGGTTTTATTAAAACAAAATATAAAGACTCTTCGGATCAACTATTTATAAGACCCTATTCATCCGGGTACCTGCATGGGAAATATGAAAACGGTGTTCAGGCTGGTGGTCGCATTGAATATGTGAAATTGTTTTCAATAATTGCTGTTTTCATTCTGGTCATAGCATCGATCAATTTCATGAACCTCTCCACGGCTAAAGCTTTCAGCCGTGCAAAAGAAGTGGGTATCAAGAAATCTATGGGAGCGGGAAGAAAGATAATGATTCTACAGTATCTGACCGAATCACTGGTAATTACCCTCTTTGCGCTTGTTTTATCCATAGCCGTGGTGCAGCTTCTTCTGCCTCAGTTTAATCTTTTGACCGGAAAAAACCTTTCATTGGTCTTTGACTTAAGGTTGTACATGGCTATTTCCGGAGTTGTTGCTTTTACAGGACTGTTTGCGGGAAGTTATCCGGCTCTTTATCTTTCCGGATTTAATCCCGCACTTGTTCTTAAAGGGAAATTAAATACCGAAAGGAGTGAGGTTTCTGTTCGTAAAGGTTTGGTGGTGTTTCAATTTGCCTTATCTGTACTATTTATAGTATCGGTATTGGTGGTGTATAAGCAAATCGATTTGATCCAGACCAAAAATTTAGGCTATGATAAAGACAATGTGATTTACTTTGATTCAGAAGGATTTAAAGGAATTGATCAGGATTTAGCGTTTGTTTCAGAGTTGCGTAATATTCCCGGGGTATCCCATGCTTCAGGTACATCGGAAATTATAGTTAATCCGGGTGCTATTATGACCGGAGTTAGCTGGCCCGGTAAAAACCCCGAGGAGGAATATGTTTTTAACGGCGCCGGTGTTATGGAAGGAATGATAGAGCTGCTTGGGATTGAAATAAAAGAAGGTCGCTCATTTTCCTATGATTTTCAATCAGAAAATGATCAGATCATTATCAATGAAGCTGCTTTGGAACTTATGGGGCTGAAAGATCCCGTAGGTCAGGTTATAGATTTTTATGGCAATGCCGAAATAGTGGGTGTCGCGAAAAACTTCCACTTCCAGTCTCTTTATGAGGAAGTTAAGCCCTTTGTTTTTTTATTGGAACGTGGAGCTATGCAATTTATGGTGAAACTTGAGGCCGGAAGTGCAAAGGAAAGCCTGTCAAAGATTGAAGGAGTTTACGGAAAGTTTAATCCTGGATATAACTTAAATTATAAATACTTGGATCAGGATTATCAAGCCCTATATGAGACAGAACATCGTGTCGGGGAACTCTCCAAGTACTTTGCAGGCATTGCAATTATTATCTCCTGTCTGGGTTTGTTTGGACTTGCAGCCTTTACTGCTGAAAGAAGGGTCAAAGAAATAGGTATTCGCAAGGTTCTGGGTTCCAGTGTGTGGGGAATTTTGACCCTTTTGACAGGTGACTTTGTGAAAATGGTATTGATCGCGGTTGTTGTTGCAATTCCAATAAGTTATTATCTCACCAAAAGTTGGCTGGATGGATTTGCATTTAAAATAGATCTGGAATGGTGGTTCTTTATCGGAGCCGGCGTACTGACTTTGGGGATTGCTCTGCTTACGGTAAGTTTCCAATCCGTCAAAGCCGCGCTGATGAATCCCGTGAATAGCTTGAAGAGTGAGTGATGAGAGTAACAATTATCAATTACCAATTATCAATGTCCAAGGCTCAGGTGTTGCGATCCTTGAACATTGAACATTGAGTTTGGGCATTGAACCTTTGAACCTTTGAATCTAGAATCTAGAGTCAAGAACCAAAACTGGAGACCATGGAACGGAGATGGATTACTGGCCGACTCCCCCTTGGACTTTGAAATTCATCTTGAAAATGGATTTTCATTAAAGGGGGCAGGGGTATTGACTATGCTGATTACCCTGCTGACGATCAGTTTACAATCCGTCAAAGCTGCGCTGATGAATCCGATAAAGAGCTTGAAGAGTGAGTGATGAAAGTAACAATTATCAATTACCAATTATCAATGTCCAAGGCTCAGGTGTTGCGATCCTTGAACATTGAGTTTGGACATTGAACCTTTCAATCGAGAATCTAGAGTCAAGTATCAAGAAACAAGAGTCAAGATCCAAGATCCGTCAGGAGTCATTGCGAACGACGAAGGAGTGTAGCAATCTCTTGTTAGTATTCAGTTAAGTTCAACAGTCCGGAAATATTGAATGATGAATGCCGAATAATGAAGATTAGACAAGCAATTAGCCTTTTTAGCCATCAACCCTTAATCTCTCAACCGTCAGGCAGTAGCAAGCCCTGTTTCAATGATAAATAATACTAAGTTAATACTAGTATTATTTGCACGAGAACGGACAAAAACGTCCGTGCTGATTGAATACAGAATTCGAAAACACCTGATTCAGCTGAAAAAGAGCAGTTTTTGACTGGCACACTTGTGGAAAGTCTCCTCTGAGAATTGGCTTTGGATCTAAAAACCAAAAGACGGCTAACCTTAACACGTTCCAACCATGTGGAAAAACTACCTAAAAATCGCATTTCGTAGCCTTGTCAAAAACAAGCTTCATACAGCTATCAATGTTTCCGGATTGGCTCTGGGGATTGCCAGTGTTTTTCTTATGACTTCTTATGTGATCTATGAGCTTGGATATGATAGGTATTATGAGGAGCACGAGAACCTGTACCGCATCTCATGGGAAGATACCAACCCGCAAACCCGCACGCCTCATCCAATGGCCCAGGCCATGGTAAATGATTTTCCCGAAGTGGAAAACGCAGTTAGCCTCTCTCCGCTTTGGGGTGCAGGATTGACACGGAGGATCTTTTCTGTCCGTAATCTTGAAAAGGACTTACGGTTTGACGAAACCAACGTATTGGCTGTTGATTCCACCTTTTTTGATGTGTTTCGCATTCCGATTGTGCGGGGCAACGCAGAAAATGCCCTGAAAAGTATCAATGGACTATTGATATCCGAATCCACGGCTAAGAAATATTTTGGAAAGGAAGATCCAATCGGCAAATTTCTCGCCGTAAACGCTGATACAGTATTACTGGAAGTTATGGCAGTTTTCAAAGATGTGCCTGATCAGAGCCATTTCCACTTCGATCTGTTGGTTTCCTATGTCCGTGAAAAGTCCTTCGATCCTGATAATGATTATTATACATGGAATGATTTCGGCCACTTTAATTATGTCAGATTAAAGGAAAATTCAGATGCAAAAGTATTGGAGGGTAAGTTGATGAACTGGGCTAAAAACCATATGGATCATGTGCCGGAGGAAGTATTTCAATCGCTGATAACCAATAATTTAGGTTTTAAGCTGCAGCCTGTATCCGATATTCACCTCCGCTCAAATCTCCGCTGGGAACTTGAAGCGAATGGCAATATCGAATATGTATATATCATGGTAGCTGCGGCATTGCTTACACTGTTGGTTTCTTGCATCAACTTTATGAATCTCATGACCGCAAAGTCGGCCGAGCGGGCAAAAGAAATAGGAGTCAGAAAAACCCTTGGTGTATTGCGTAGTCAACTTTCCCTTCAATTCATGAGTGAATCGTTAATTTTAACCCTTATCTCGGTAGTTTTTGCCGTTCTTATCATTGAATTAAGTCTCCCTCTTTACAATTCAGTGACGGGACAATCAGCAACATTGGACTACATGGAAGCTTTTCCGGTTTTAGGAGGTCTTATTATAATCATTGGCATAGGTGCGGCTATATTTCCATCACTCTATCTTTCATCTGCAAAACCTTACGATATTCTAAAAGGGAAATATCAACAATCGACCAACGTGAAAAGCTTGCAAAAAGGGTTGATCGTATTTCAGTTTGCCATTTCGATGGTACTGATCTCAGGAGCGATAGTCATTTTTAATCAACTCGACTATATTAGGAACAAAAATTTGGGGTTTAATACAGAGGAAGTGCTTGTCATACCATTGAAAGAAAGATCTGTCTCTGGGCGAATGGAAGCATTGAAGTCCGAAATACTGAAAATAGAAGGGGTTAACTCTGTTTCTGCGAGTTCAAACTTACCGGGAGGACAGTATAACCAGCATACTATTTTTGCCGCGGATGATCCTGAGAATCGTCTGAATAGTTCGAATGCGTTCGTAGATTACGATTTTATGAAAACTCTGAACATAGAGTTGGTTGATGGCCGTTTTTTTCTGCCCGAAAATAGGGCCGATATCGAGGCTTCATTTGTACTTAATGAAATGGCTGTACAGCAGCTCAATCTTTCAGAAGCCGTGGGAAGTGAGATCCGGTGGATGGCTTTTGGAAATGAAATAAAAGGGAAAGTAATCGGTGTAATGAAGGACTTTCATTTTCAATCACTGCACAGCCCTGTCCAACCGCTGTTTTTTGTACTGTATCCTTCATATAATCATCTGATAATCAGTGTTGATATCGACAACTTTGAAGATAAAATCACCAACATCAAACAAGTCTATTCGGAATTTGATGATTCTTTCGATTTTGAATATGCGTTTTTGGATGACCAACTCAACCAACAATATAAAGCAGAAAGCCGCACTGGTCTTATTTTCGGATTATTTACAGGCATTGCCATTGCCATTGCCTGCTTCGGGTTGTTTGGAATGGCCATGATCACGTTTAATCAGCGTACGAAAGAAGTAAGTGTCAGGAAAGTTCTTGGTGCTTCCATCGTTCAGCTGACTGTTTTATTAATTGGAGACTTCACTCGGTTGATATTAATTGCCGCTGTTGTTGCCACTCCGTTAGCGTGGTTTATAATGGAATGGTGGCTGGGTAATTTTATCTATCAAGTGGGTATTCATCCTGCGGTTTTCCTCTTTTCGGGATTGATTCTGATCTTTATTGCATGGATTGCTCTAAGCTATTTTACTTTCAAGACAATTCGTGTTAATCCTACAGAAACCCTGAAAAATGAATGATACTAAAAGTTTATTGTCAATAGTGAATCCATTGCCAGTGGTTGAAAGGAAAAACTTGAAAAGTGAGTGAATAGTAGCCAGTTTGCAGTGATCAGCTTCCAGTGGAACGTCATTGCGAACGACGAAGGAGTGTGGCAATCTGTTTTGATAGTATTCAGTAAAGTTCAAGAGTTCAGAAATATTGAATGATAAATGCCGAATCCGCCTCCCGGAGGGCAGGTAATGAAAATTAGACAAGCAATTAACGGTTAACTATAGTCTGAAAGTATCAAGATTCTAGAACATAGAATCAAAATCAAAGAGTTTAGATGACCAGGGATAGTGTCAAGATTATATAACCAGTTAACCTTTAATCTTTTAACCTTTAACCAATTAATCCTTAACCATCGTCTGAAAGTATCAAGTGTCAAGATTATAAACCTTAGAACCAAGAACCAAAAGACTAAACCTATCTGTCTATGCTACGTCACAACTTTCTCCTGTTCTACAGAAACTGCAAGCGGTTTAAAA
>NZ_JAVDWS010000044.1:0-10928 GCF_031457395.1 Algoriphagus sp. 4150 | reverse complement strand
GCATGAATATGAAAATTTAACTTCTTAGCGTTTTCTTACCCTTACCTAAAAATATAAAAATGAAGTGACAGAAAAATTATAAACATATGAAAAAGTATATAACCTTATTCGTGATAAGTACCCTTTTGATTTCTACTCCAGGTTTGGCTCAGGGGGAATCTTTTTTGGGAGGATTGCAAGCGATGGATTCTAATCAGCTGTTTCTACTGATTATTATAGCTGTCATCATCGGAGTGATTGTTTTGCTCCTACTCCTGATGATTTATCTGATGTCGTTTATTTCAGCCGTTTTACGCAAGGAAATCCCTGAGTTGGCGAATGAGCCGAGTTGGTGGGATTCATTTAAAGAGCGATTTGTGACGGGAGATGTAAAAGAAGAGCAGGCAAAAGACAAGCTTATGGATGACCATTCATATGATGGTATTCAGGAATTGGACAACTTTATGCCTCCTTGGCTTCAATATGTTTTTATGGGGACTATCGTAATAGCCGTTGTCTATTTTGGTTATTATACGGTATTGGGCTATGGAAAGACGGGTGTGGAAGAGTATGAAGAGGAAGTTCGCATAGCAGCTGTAATGGCGGAAGCCCGCGGAGCCAGTGCATTGGCTTCTATTGACGAGACCAATGTACAAATGGATAATTCTGATTTAGGTATCAGTGCAGGTAAGACTATATTCGGAGCGAACTGTGCGGCTTGTCATGCAGCTGATGGTGGTGGGGGAATTGGGCCAAACTTGACCGACGAGTATTGGATACATGGAGGTGACCTTAAAGGTGTCTTCAAGGTGATCAAATATGGAGTAATAGAGAAGGGAATGGTGCCTTGGGAAGATCAACTTAGTCCGGTGGAAATACAACAGGTGGCTAGCTACATTCTTACCCTTCAAGGAACTAGTCCTGCTGCACCAAAAGCACCACAAGGAGAATTGTACACCGGAGATGATGAGGCTGTACCTACCGATGAGTCAGTTCCGGTGGACACCACTTCTGTTGCCGCAGATACGACTGCTATTGCAGAATAAATTCACACTGTCGGGGATTAGTCAATTCCCGACAGAAAATAGCCTACTGTTATGGCAAAGAAGAACCCACATTTAAATCCTGAAACGTTCAGGGACGCACTGGCTACTGTCCAAGATGATGGGAAGCGAAACTGGGTTTATCCGAAGAAAGTCAAAGGATATTTCTACAAATACAGAACGTACTTTTCATGGATACTATTAGCCATCTTATTTGCAGGGCCTTTTATCAGAGTAGATGGACGCCCTTGGCTTTTATTTAATATTTTTGAAAGGAAATTTATCATTTTTGGAGCTGTATTCTGGCCTCAGGATACCTACCTGCTCATATTCCTGCTTCTGATTTTTGTCGTTTTTGTTATTCTCTTTACGGTGGCTTTTGGAAGGGTTTGGTGTGGCTGGGCATGTCCGCAGACGCTGTTTATGGAAATGGTCTTTCGCAAGATTGAATACTTGATAGAAGGGGATGCCAACCAACAAAGAGCATTGAATGCGCAGCCATGGGATCAAAAGAAGATCTTCAAGAAAACATTGAAGATTACGGTTTTTGCTATCATATCTCTTTTGATCGGTCATCTGGTTATGGCTTACCTGATCGGAATAGATCAGGTAATAGCCATAATATCTTCCCCTCCCAGTGAGAATATGGCCGGATTTATAGGGCTTTTGGCATTTTCCGGCATTTTCATGTTTGTGTTTACTTGGTTTCGTGAGCAGGCATGTCTGGTGGTGTGCCCCTACGGGAGACTTCAGGGTGTGATGCTGGACAATAATTCCATCAACGTAATGTATGATTATGTCCGTGGAGAACCCAGGGCGCCAATTCGCAAAAATGTTGAAGAGAATGCAGGCAAAGGAGATTGCGTAGATTGTAGTCTCTGTGTGCAGGTTTGTCCGACTGGGATAGATATCCGTAATGGTATTCAGATGGAGTGCGTGAACTGTACCGCATGTATTGATGCCTGTGACGAAGTTATGCTTAAGGTAGACCGTCCTACAGGCCTGATCCGATATGCTTCGGAAAACAGTATTAAAGAGGGCTTTCAAAAGCTACTTACAGGTAGAGTCAAGTCCTATATTGTGGTCTTGGTTCTTCTGATAGGAGTTTTTGTATCCCTGATCGCGACAAGGGATGATATTTCTGCGACGATCACCCGATTTCCTGGGATGACCTATCAAGAGCGTGAAGACGGAATGGTCACAAATCTCTATCAAATAACATTGATCAATAAAACCTTTGAGCCGCAGGAGGTAGAGCTGAAGTCCCTGACCGAAGGTATGACAGTGGAGATAGTGGGAGCGCAGCACCTGATACTGGATGCCCAGTCAAAATTTGAGGGTAGGTTCTTTTTGGTGAGAAACCGGAATGAAGTTAAGGTAAACCAGGAAAAAGTGAAATTGGCTCTTCTCCATAAGGGAGAGGAACTTGACCAAATAGAGACAAATTTCTCAGCACCTGTAAAGTAAGTTTGGGATTTAACTAAAGAAATTATGAATTGGGGAACAGGAATAGTACTTACTATTATAGGGTTTGTGGCACTGATCATGACAATGGTAATAATATCGGTACGTATGGATGGGATAGAGCTAGTGACCGAAAATTACTACGAAGAGGAGATAAAATACCAAGACAGAATTGATGAATCCACTTCCGCAATGGCACTGGACAGAGAGGTAATCTCTTATAATTCTCAGACCAAAGTTATCGTATTAGACCTTCCGAACGGAGCTAAAGGCTTTTTACGACTTTTCCGACCTTCTGACTCCTCATTGGATCAGAAAATCGACGTTGAAGTAACGCACTTCGGGAAAACAGAAGTTTCTTTGAAGGAGCTAAAAGAAGGCTACTGGAAGGTACAGCTCAATTGGTCAGAGAATGGAGTAGATCATTATCAGGAGAAAATAATCACAATTTAAATGCTGTGGACTGCCTTCTTGTTGGGGTTTTTTGGATCATTTCACTGCGTGGGAATGTGTGGCCCGATCGCATTGGCAGTCGGAGGGAAGAATAGGCGAACTTACTTCATCCATAAAATCCTTTATAACCTCGGAAGAACTTTCACCTATGCGGTACTGGGCTTGATCGTCGGTAGCATTGGCTTTTCATTATCACTTGCGGGGGTTCAACAAGTCTTCTCTATCGCCATGGGTGTGGTTATTTTGATTTTTGCACTTTCCTATAAGCGAGCGGATCAGTTTTTAGCAGTCCCTGCACTATCGGGGATAGTGATTTGGGTCAAAAGGCAGTTAAACCGATTTCTGAGCGCAGGGGGATACGCTGCCTTCTTCGCTACAGGTCTTGCAAATGGCTTGCTGCCCTGCGGCATGGTGTACATGGCCTTAGTCGCTGCTTTGGCTTTTCAAAGTCCGATTTTGGGAGCCACCTATATGTTTTTCTTCGGAATAGGGACGATTCCTTTACTCCTGATTTTGATGTATTCAGGAAATATCTTTTCCGCCCAAGTGAGACAAAATTTTCAAAAAGCCATACCGTACTTGGGCGTAATGATTGGGATTTTGTTCATCTTTCGCGGGTTAGGTTTGGGTGTTTTTTACAGTCCAGACCTACAGGTTTTTGATTATGGTGCTCAGCAGGTAGAAATCACCATGTGTCGCTAAATTGTTTTACTGAAAAGCTTTTTTTTCGACTGATCCGAAGCAAGTCTCAGATCGATTTGTGCACAAATATTCCGAATGAAACCCATTCCTTCTTCGCTCACGGTGACAATAGGAGAGTTTATACTTATCAGCTGATCGCGTTCCATTTCCATTAGGTTCTCCAGCTGATTTTCGGTCAACTCATCCCAAATCTCCTGTGGGATTTCCGCTTGTTTTTTACAAATCAGGTCAAGAATACTATTCCTTACCTGAACGTCCATTTGTGAGAGTATATGGCCTTTCTGTAAGGTCCAGTTACCGATCAATGTTTCGGACTGGTAGTTGTCTATTCCTTTTTCGTTTTGGGCGTAGGCGAAATAGATATCACTTATGCTGCTTGCACCCAATCCGATTAGCAGTTTAGAGGGCGAGGTGGTGTAGCCCATGAAATTTCTATGAAGATTTCCTGCGGACTTTGCAGTAACTAGTGGATCGTCTGGCAAGGCAAAATGATCCATTCCAACCTCTTCGTAGCCCATTTCTATTAGTAAGACTTTTCCTAGTTTATATAATTCCCTCTTCTCTATTTCAGAAGGTAGAAACTTTTCAAAGCTTTTTTGGGCAGGGAAGGCACTTGGCAGATGTGCATAGGAATAAAAAGCAATCCGATCAGGTTTTAGCGTTTGAACCTTTGCGAAGGTGTCAGCCATGCTCTCCCTGGTCTGATGTGGCAAACCATAAATCAGGTCAAAATTGATTGAGGTGTATCCGAGAATTCTGGCAGAGTCGGTTACGTACTTAACTTTCTCAAAAGGCTGACTCCGATGAATAGTAGTTTGTACCTGCTCATTAAAATCCTGAATTCCGAAACTGACACGCTCGAAGCCCAAGTTCTTAAGTGTCATCAGATGAGCGAAACTTGTGTTGTTCGGATGCCCCTCAAAGCTGAATTCTGCATGAGGCATCTGCTTGGATTCCATGAGTATGCTTGTGATCAAATCGTGGAGATTGCCGGGATCAAAGAAAGTCGGTGTGCCTCCACCTAAATGAATTCCTGCGATTTTCGGCTTTTCACCAAATAGGAGAGTGTATTTTTTCCACTCAGCCAATAGGGCTTGAATATAAGGGGCTTTGACAGCCTCGTTTTTGGTAATCCGCTTATTGCAACCGCAGTAAGTACATAGACTTTCGCAGAATGGGAGATGGATATAAATCGAGATTCCTTCATCTTTTCCAAATTGAAGGAAGGCCTTTTTTACCAATTCTTCCCAGTCAACAGGCTTGAGTGTGTTTTCCCAGAGAGGAAGGGTAGGATACGAAGTATATCTGGGAGCGGGACGGTTGTACTTTTGTACAAGATCGGCGGATAATGTCATGAGTTACTGTTTCTTTGCGAAATACGGTAACTCATGAATGAATCTCATTGATTTTTGGTAGCTGAAAAACTGATTATGATCAGGTATTTCTCCAAATAATAAAGGCCTAATCCAATAGAAAGTTATTCAGAAAAGAACTTTTAAGTCCTAACCATACGAAGAAGAGCATAAGACCCCAAAACATATAAATTCTATAATAATCTGCGGTCTCTTTGTAGCGGTTTTCTATTATTTCGGTTTTCTCGAGTGTATCAATTCTATCGAAGATTGATGTTAATGTTCCACCATCAGCAGCCCTGAAAAACTCCCCATTTCCGATTTTTGCTATTTCACGCAAGGTTGTTTCGTCCAAATAGCTTTCTATCATCTGAGGTCTTCCAAAGAAATCCGTTCCATAAGGAACCAAGCCGTCTTTACCCACTGCAATCGTATAAATCTTAATATCCAAAGCTGAGGCCAAATTGGCGGCAAAAAGCGGATCAACATTCCCTGCATTGCTATCACCGTCGCTCAGCAAAATCATCACTTTAGAAGCGGACTCAGAATCCTTCATTCGATTTGTGCCTGCCGCCAGAGCAGAGCCAATCGCTGTTCCTTTCGCTTCCATCATATTGAATGAAATCTCTTTTATAAGATCTGTCAGTAGCTTGTAATCGTTGGTCAGGGGCGCCAATGAATATGCTTCTCCTGCAAAGACTACCATTCCGATGCGATCACCCACACGCCCGTTGATAAAATCAATAGCAGTAGTTTTTGCGGCTTCCAGACGATTTGGAGTAAAGTCCTGTAAATCCATAGATTCGGAAATGTCCAACACAAGCATAATGTCAATGCCCTCCGTATATTGCTCCACACGCTCATTGGTTCGCTGAGGCCGGGCTAGCGCAATGACGAGCATGATCGTAAAGAGATAGAAAAATCCGCCTGGAATAAGACGTAAATATGTCCAGGGATTGTTGCTCGCTACACGATTGGGAAGGGAAAGTTCGAGAACTGGGTTTTTCAGAAACTTCACAAAGGTTCTGAAAAGCATGATCAGGGGTATAAGCCAAATCAGATTTAGCAAAATTGGATTTTCCCATTCGTAGCCTTTAAAGGTCTCAGGCAAAAACCAGGACCAGCTAAAGAATTCAGACAACTGCTCTCTCATGCGTGATTTTGGTTTGTTTTTCCCCGTATTTTTCTCTTGCCACTTCTAAAAGGAAGGCAGTGGCCTCCTCACTCTTAGAGGATTTTCCTGCATAGATAATTAAATCGATGGCCCGAAGAGCCTTGAATATCTCCGGATTGTCCATCCGTTCTCCTATTTCACTGGAAGTCCATTCTTTCACAGGTAGTTTGGTGATACTCTCCATATAGCCTTTCCACAGTCCTATCACCTCATCTGCAGACTCTATAGACGGGTTTTCGGTAAGAAGGGTAGTTTGGGTTTTCCATTTTTTCTCAAACTGGGCCCATCGCTTTTTCTCACGTCTTTCTTTCCAGTATTTTTTTATTCTGTCCGCGAAAAGGAAGTAGAATACACCTAATGAAAGTAGAATTCCACCTAAAATAATTCCTATAATTATCCAGTTAAAAGACTTCTCAAGTGGTTGGTATACATTGTTTTCCTGAAATACCAATACTTCGGGAATACTGTCTAGAGTAAGCTTCAACTTCAGCTCCGCTTCAAGCGGATAATGGACGACACTGTCATATCTGGCCAATTCATATACGGGCAAAGTCAAATAAGAACTGGGATCCAGAGAGAAGTTGGACAGGTAGTAGATCGTACTGTCTTGAGTGACTTTGTCTTGAGTATGGGAAATGAATGTTTTCTTTTCCAGTAAGACCAACGGTGAAAAATCAAAGGTGGAGTCCGGGAAAATAATCTGAGTCGATTGAGGGTAGGTTGCTTTTAGCACATAACCTACCCGCTCTCCCAGCTTGGCAGAGTCCTGCATGAAATAGCCGTCAACAGTGATTTGCTGTGCATTGCCCAGAAGCGGAATCAGAAGAAATAAAATGGTTTTGAGCGTTTTAGCCACGTTTCATACGTTTGTTTCGGTACTTAAATAGCTCGAGAAGTGGACCTACGATATCTTGTGTCGTATCGATAGACAAATAGTTTATTTGATTCTTTTTGCACAGATCTCTTAGGTGTTCCCGCTCCGATGTAAAGGTATCTGCTATTTTTTTTGAAAATCCCCCAAAGGCAGTATTTACCCAAGTTGTTTTTCCCTTTTCTTTGTCGAAAACAGGAATAATGCCTAACGAAGGCAAAGCTGACTCACGCGGATCGGTGAGCTGTATAGCTACTACGTCATGACGCTCTGCAAGTGCCCGGAATGGACGTTCATATCCTTCGTCAATGAAATCAGAAATGATCACGATCACAGCTCTTTTCTTGATCAGATTCAATGCAAACATAAACATGGAATTCAGGTCAGTTTTCAGAGAATTATTCTCATGATCAAAGATTCCACGGATCATTTTTACCCCTTGCTTGCTGCCTTTGGATGGAAGTATAAGTTTCTCCTTTTGATCGGAATAACTGATCAGGCCTACTTGGCTACCCTCGAACACTGCTGCAAGGGTCAGCACGCCTGCAATGGTTTTGCCTTGATCTATTTTTTTACTTCCGGGCTGACCTATGTCCTGGCTTCCGCTTATGTCTAGTAGGAAGAAAACTGACTGTTCTTTTTCTTCACGAAACGTTTTGACAAAAGTTCCGTGTCCTTTAGCAGATACTTTCCACTCGATTGTACGAATATCATCTCCATATTGGTAAGGACGGAGATCGTCAAACTCCAATCCTGACCCTTTGAAAAGCGACTGATACTCTCCTTGCAGGTGATTATTAGCCACCTTTCGGATCATGATTTCGTATTTTCTGAGCTTGCTGAATAATTCGTTCATGAATGGTGGTTTGAACGGCCTAAGTTATGCTTCTAAGCTGAATTATAAAATTGCAGTTACATGAAGAGTGGGGAGTTTTTCAGTTAAAAAAACCTAATTTTGAGTTGTGAAAAGATTTCTGATACTAAGTTTTTGCATTCTTTCTCTGGTGAGTTGTAACTCTGGTATAAAACCGGACGGTTTGTTGTCTCAGGACAAGATGGTGGAAGTATTGATAGATATCCATCTTACTGAGGGGATTACGAGCGCGATGCCGGTAGCCTATGATTCGTCAAAGGTCCTCTATAATTTACTCGAAAAAGATGTTTTCCTCAAGCATGAGGTGATCGATTCAGTATTCACTCAAAGCATGTTGTATTACCTCCGCGAACCTGCTCAGATGGAGCGGATTTATTCCCGTGTGGTAGATTCTCTTGTCGTAAGGGATTCTTCTGATGGGATTATTGACCATTTCTAATGCTATATCCACGCAATCTCGAACAAAAAGTAAATTTCATTAAGATCAAAGAACTGCTAAAAGTAGAGTGTACTTCTCCGCTTGGTATGCAGTATGTGGATCGGTTGGCTTTTTCTTCGGACTATAACTTGGTCAACAAATTACTTGACCAGACAGAGGAGTTTCGCCAAATTCTGATTTCAGGCGAGCTATTTCCTTCTTCCAATTTTACTGATCTCAATCCCTATCTGGAAAAAGCCAAATTAGAAAACGCTTTTCTTGATGTGGAGGATTTCTATGAGATCAAACTTTCTCTGGATACGCTCCGTGGTTGTATCTCATTTTTTCAGAAAAGAGAGGAAATATATCCTGTCTTGAGCCAATTACTCGGATTACTCTTGGATCTGGACATGAGCTTGCTCAAAGCCATCGAGCTGGTCATCGATGAAAAGGGCAAGATGCGAAGCAACGCAAGTCGGGAGCTACAGCTTATTCGCACACAAATACTCTATGAAGAAAGCCGCTTGCGTAAAGTAATGGAGCGTGTTTTCAAAGAAGCAAGAGCTAAAGGTCTCACTCCCGAGGACTCTGCCATCACTGTCCGGTCAGGCAGACTGGTAATACCTGTAGCGGCTGAGAACAAGCGAAAGCTTCGCGGTTTTATACACGATGAATCTGCCACGGGGCAGACAGTATACATGGAGCCGGAGGAGGCGCTGGATATCAACAATGAAATCCGGGATCTTGAATACATGGAGCGTCGGGAGATCATAAAAATTCTGACTCAATTAACCGATAAAATCAGACCTACTGTACCAGCGTTGAGAAAAGCGACTAATTTTCTTGGCTTGATGGATTTTATCCGTGCCAAAGCAAAATTTGCGCAGAAGACAGATAGCTGTAGGCCTGAGATCACCAAAGAGCGGCAATTGACCTGGACAAAGGCGAGGCATCCAATTTTGGAAATTGCACTAAAGACGCAAGGAAAAAGCATCGTACCGCTGGATGTCAAACTCAGTGGCCATGAGCGATTGCTGGTAATCTCAGGGCCAAATGCGGGAGGAAAGTCAGTCACCCTGAAAACTGTGGCTTTACTGCAATATATGCTTCAATGCGGGGTTTTGATCCCTGTACATCCTGATTCCAAAAGCTCTCTTTTTGATAATTTCTTTATCGATATAGGAGATGAACAAAATCTGGAAAATGACCTTAGTACTTATAGCTCACACTTGATGAGCATGAAGCATTTTTCTCTTTTTTCAAATAGAAAAACCATACTGTTCATTGATGAATTCGGGACAGGTACGGAGCCACAATTTGGTGGTGCCATTGCTGAATCTATCCTGTTGGCACTGAATAAACTTGGGGCTTATGGCGTGATCACAACCCACTATGGGAATCTCAAACAGATCGCCAACAAAAATCAAGGAATGGTAAATGGTGCGATGCGCTATGATGTAGACAAACTGGAGCCGCTATACCAACTTGAGATTGGCAAGCCGGGATCTTCTTTTGCCTTAGAGATAGCTTCGAAAATCGGAATCCCAAAGGAGATACTGAAGTATGCCAAGGAGCAAATAGGAGAGGAACGGGTTCGCTATGACAGATTGCTTACTCAGGTAGAAAACGAGAAAAATCAATATGCAACGTTACTCGCTGATGTCAAAGCTAAGGAGCGGTTGCTGAAAACCCGTCTTCAGGAATACAATGAACTGAAGGAAACATTGGAAACGACCAAGAAGCGTTATATCCAAGAAGCAAAGCAGGAAGCTAAACAACTACTTGATCAGGCAAACAAGAAGATTGAGTCCACCATTCGTGAGATCAAAGAAGGCAAGGCAGAAAAAGAAGCTACCAAACAAGTCCGTAAGGAGTTGGAGGAATTCAAGGAAAAAGTAAAGCCGGAAAAGAATATTGTCACGAGTCCTGATATCAAGGTTTTGGGAGGTAAAATTGATGTGGGTGACTGGGTGAGAGTGAAAGACAATGGAGCAATTGCAGAGGTACTTCAGGTAAAAAATAATGAGGTGGAGATTTCTATCGGCGAGCTTAAGTCAAAAATGAAGCTGTCAAGACTGGAGAAAATATCCCAAGGCGAAGTCAAAAAAGAGAAAAAAGCAGCAGTATCGCGAAGTGGATACAATACCAATGAAAAGATGATGGATTATTCTCCCAATCTTGACTTGAGGGGAATGAGAGGTGAAGAGATTCTCTCTCTGATTCAAACTTTCGTGGATGAGGGATTTATGTTGGGACTGAAGGATCTGCGGATTGTCCATGGAAAAGGAAATGGAATTTTGAGGGATTTGACACGTAACTTTCTTAAAGATATGAATCAAGTCCACCATATGGAGGATGAGCATGCAGATCGTGGAGGAGCAGGTGTGACGCTGGTGACATTGAAGTAAGTGAAAAAGAGATTATGATTATCCGCAATGATGCCAGTATCAATATTTTCTTTGGTTTGCTTGCTGGAAGACCGAAGACGGGTGACCGAAGTGGTCTTGACCTTACCTGATTTTGGTTGTCACATTCTTGTCTTCCGGACAGTTAAGTTAAGTGATTGTTTTACTATTCTCTTTCTTGGTTGTTCAGGGT
>NZ_JAVDWS010000043.1:0-12568 GCF_031457395.1 Algoriphagus sp. 4150 | reverse complement strand
GAACATAACCAGAATACTCATGATCTCGGAATCAGCAAGGGAGGCGGCCCTTTTCTTGATTTATTAGTTGATGATTCGAGGAGGTGTTTTTGTATTTCCAATTCAAAATCGATGCAGAAATCGTCAATGAAAACGAAAAATTCGGTAATTTTATCCTTAAGCATAGAGGATGATTTAGCTGTTAAAACACTGATTTCTAATAATTTAAATTGAAAAAAAACCTCGTTTTTCCTATTGTTTTTTTTAAAAAAAAATATCCCGAACTCACGTTAATTTACTAATATCCAAGTTCTTGTGAGATTTGTTTTTACTTAATTTAAACTAGCGCAACGGTTTTTTTAAAATTCTGGCATAATTAACAGTGTTAGCTACCTCAAAAAACAACATAAGAGCGTTTATAGAAGAAAAAGATTAAACTCCATTATTATTTCCTTAAACTATTGCTAACTTAAAGCTATTGTTTTTATCGGCAAGTATTTAAATTAAAATCAATTCCCCTGATTGCCTCAGGACTCATCAAAATGGAAAGAATGTCAGCACAGTTTATATCCAAGAAAGCGAGTCATATGAGCAGCTCTTTTCTATCTGATTTAGCCAGCGAGATAGAAAAAAAAGACCGCCTGCACTCCAAAAAAATATTAGAAAACATATCTTTTTTGACTGAGACCTTTCCAAATCAATATTTTGAATTGGTCGAGTTAATTTGGTGTTATTTTAAATACGAATCCCTGACGTCGGCAGAAATCATTAATGATTACCTTAAAATGATAAAGGATATGAGAAAGGAAAGTCTTTACTTTTACAGGTACGGAAAATATCGCTGTGCAAATGAAGCATTTGCAGAAGAAAATGTCTATTCCAAACCGGACGTGATGAGCTATTACATGAATGCACTACTGGTATCTCAGATATTATGGAAACATCATTTCATGATGTTTGATTATTTTAAAAAGAAAATAAAGATTCAATTTGTTGGCCATGCTAATACCACCATACTAGATGTAGGTCCAGGTCATGGGTTTTTCTCATTTATCATTAAAAAGGAATTTCCTGACTATCAAAAAATTGATATTGTTGACATCAGTGAAACTTCATTAAAAAAAACTAGAAAGGTACTGGGCGAAGACATTGGGAAAATCAATTATTATAGATCAAATATATTTGATTATCAGCCATTAAAGAATTATGATCTGATAGTCTTAGGTGAAGTTCTCGAGCATCTTGACGACCCGAGAAAAATTCTGTTCAAATTGGCTGAAATGCTGAGCTCTAACGGGCTAATATGGATTACCACACCTACCAATTCCCCTGCCCTAGACCATGTATATCTTTTTAAAACAATAGATGAAATCAAAACATTAGTCAAATCGTCCGGCCTGAATGTAGTCGACTCTTGTCACTATTATAGTGAAGATGTCTCTGAGAAAACGGCTTTGAAAAATAAAATCACAAATTTAGTAGGACTATTCTGTAAAAAATCATAATGAAAAAATACACAGAAATAAACATTGGTGATAGAGAGACCCTTGCGCATACTGTCACAGACCGTGATATAGAAAAATTTATTAATCTAACTGGCGATGACAATAAATTGCATGTTGACAAAAATTTTGCAACCAAAACTCAATTAAAAAAGCCCGTAGTTCATGGCATGTTGAGTGCATCATTCATTTCCACGCTTATCGGAACAAAATTACCTGGTGATGGAGCCTTGTGGTGTTCTCAAACTCTGGAGTTTATTTTACCCGTACATGTGAATGATACAATCACAATTATCGCTACAGTAACAAAGAAAATCGACAGGGAAAAAATCATAGAACTTACCATTGAAATAAAAAATCAACATAAGCAGCTAGTCACAAAGGGGCTTTCTAAAGTTAAAGTACTAGAACAGCAGGAAAAAACAATAGATGCCGAAGAAGTGCCATCACAAAAGACAGCTCTGGTGTTGGGTGGAACCGGAGGCATTGGAAGCGCAGTTTGCAAACAGCTGGCTACAGAAGGATTTTCTATTTTTATACATTATTTTTCCAACAAAGTATTGGCATCTGAGTTAAAGGATTTCATCAACAGCACGGGGGGCAAAGCAACAATCATACAAGCCGATATTACGGTAAGCGAAGAGGTCAATAGTCTATATAACAATTTTCAAAGAAACGCTATGACCTTAGATGTACTGGTTAACTGTTCATCTATAAAAATTCCAAGAATATCGTTTCCTAATCTAGAGTGGCGGAGTATGGAGGAGCAGATTACATTTAACATAAAGCCGATTTTCGAAATTGTAAAAATATTCCTCGACCTTTTGAAGGCAGGACGACCTGGGAAAATTATAAACCTTGGAACATTGGCAACAGACAAAGTGAATGGAGATTGGCTACATTATATTACAGCAAAATCCGCATTAATAGGTTTTACCAAAGCATTATCGTTTGAACTGGGGCCTAGCGGTGTACGAGTCAACATTGTATCTCCAGGGCTTACTGACACAGAACTGACATCGGATATTTCCGAAAAAGATAAACTCATTTCTGCATCGCAAACTCCATTAAGAAAATTAGCAACGACACAAGACGTCGCAGGAGTCATAAGTTTTCTGGCTTCAGACAAATCAAATTATTTAACTGGGCAAAATATTCGAGTTAATGGAGGCCAATTTAGCATATAAACTGCGAGAATTAAGCTATTTAGATATTCTCAAAAATAATACAGAGCTATCAAAATCTAAGAAAGAAAGAGATTTTACAATAACTATCTTATGTAACATTACTCTAGATCCAATCAAAGAAATATTGGAATTTTATCTACGTTCCTTCTCATACAATCCAATCATCAAATTTGGAAACTATCAGAATATCGTCCAAGACACTTTCAATATTCAAAAATCGGATCTCGTTATTGTTTTTTATGAACTCATAAATATCAGTGAAAATTTTCATTTGATAGCTGAACTCATGTCTAGGAAAGAGACAAATCAGGTCATAGAAAATTGCAAAATTGATATTGACCTGATTTTGAAAAATCTGCGTAAAAAAAATGTGTTAATAAATGTATTTTCATCTTATCCGTTTACTGGCTCAAACATTGCAATCAGAACGATCAACAAAATCGTTACTATCCTAAATCAATACCTTGAGCAAAAGAAAACACCTAACGTCCAGCTAATTGATATTAATCGAATTTCAAATTTTCTAGGTTCGGCCAAAACATACGATTTTCAAAAATTCAAACTCTATAAATCACTATATTCAATAGAATTCCTTAAGCACTATGTCTCGGGCATTGAAAATATACTCTTACGTCACACCGGAAAACTGAAAAAGGCCTTAATTTTTGATTGCGATAATACATTATGGAAAGGGGTTGCCGGAGAGGAAGGTGACAACATCACGATGTCAGCTCATGATGCTATAGGTGTTCACTTCCATCTTGTCCAAAAAATAGCAGTATCGTTGAGTAGGAAAGGCGTCTTAATCGGTTTGTGCAGCAAAAACAATTCTCAAGATATTGAACATATTTTTTCGAGGCATCAGGATGTTGTTATTGGCAAAGATGAAATTGTCATTATGAAAGTAAACTGGAATACAAAAGACGAAAACTTGAGAGCAATTTCACAGGAACTAAACATTGGGTTAGATTCAATTGTTTTTGTAGATGATTCCGAATTTGAAATAGAATTGGTCAAAGCCAATCTTCCTGAAGTACTTGCTTTGAAAGTACCCAATGATATTTGTCAGTATCCTGCAATGATTATAGAAACAGCCCAACGTTATTTCAACCTTCATCCAAACAAGGAAGATCTCAACAGAACAAAAACTTATAAAGATCAGGCTACTCGGCGAGTCGTAGCGACATCTTTCACCAACATTGATTCATATCTTAAAACATTACAAACACAACTGATTATCTCAAAAAACTATGACCTCCATATCCCACGGATCTCCCAGTTAATGCAAAAAACAAATCAATTTAACCTAACAACTCATCGCTACTCTGAGACCGAAGTCAACAATCTGATCAATGAACCTATCGTAACTATTTTATCCATGGACGTCACCGACTGCTTCGGGCCAATGGGAATCTCTGGAGTTGTTATCCTTCGTGAATGGCCTTTACTAAACACTTCAGAAATTGATTCTTTCCTTTTAAGTTGCAGAGTCCTCGGAAGAAAAATTGAAGTTGCATTACTGGACTATGTTATAAAGTTCTGCAGAGCGAACGGCTATCAACGCATCATAGGAACTTATATTAAAACTGAAAAAAATGGCATGGTAACCGATTTTTATGATAGAAATCAATTTACTAAACTGACATCCTCTGAAAAATCTACAACCTACTCTTTGAACATAAGCAGTTATAGATATAACAATCTTAATTTCATATCCATACTGGACT
This sequence comes from Algoriphagus sp. 4150, assembly GCF_031457395.1. Lineage (NCBI taxonomy): Bacteria > Pseudomonadati > Bacteroidota > Cytophagia > Cytophagales > Cyclobacteriaceae > Algoriphagus > Algoriphagus sp. 4150. The sequence continues at coordinate 8,173 of NZ_JAVDWS010000043.1, read as the reverse complement.
CTCAATAACTTATAAACCAACATGCTAAAGCAAGAAACAAGTAAGAAAATAAAACACATTATGTCTGTAGTTTTTGAAATATCACATAGTGAAATCTATGAATATAGTTCCATTGATACAATACAAAATTGGGATTCCATACGACAGTTGAATCTTATAATTGCTCTTGAAGAAGAATTTCAGATTTCTATTCCTGACGAAGAAATTGGAAACATGGTAAACTATAAAATCATCTACCACGTGATACTGGAAGCTCTGGAGAATAAAATACCCTAGAGAATTGAATTACATTATACTTTACATGTCAGACCAAAGCTAATATGATCGCAGAAAGACTAGCTGGCGATCAGGGCAAAATAAGATCTCTAAAGACTTAATCACTGTTAGCATTAAGAAAACGAGCTATAAGCTATCACATATTCTTCTTGTTTGCCATGGATTTGCTAAGTTTCCTTTCCATTTTATTAACAAAACGTTTCTACCACGAATTTAATGGAATGATTAACATTGAGTAAAAAGATATTTACGAAGATTTTTTTTCACAACACTGCTTAATCTAGAGGGGGTTGGGAAGTCCAATCTATTGAAACAGACCCTGAAAAAGCTGAGATTGATATCTGTATGAGCTACCGGCTGGATAAATTGGTAGATGATCAAACCGGTGAGTTAAACAAAGTATATGCCCATGCACCCGAGTGTGAATGGAGGCATCTTGAAACCATGCAATACAAGCCATTCATCTAGTGTCGACTTCCCAAGATTATATCCTCGCACGTTAAAGTAAAGGCCATTCAGCCCAATTGGGTATCATGCTAAGAACACCATGCTTAACATTTGGAACCTGCTGTCATTGATCTAGAGAAGACAGCTAAAACCGCGATACTCATGCGCTGTGGTTTTATTATAGCAATCAGAATACTGCGTTTAAGTATCCAGAGAGGCATGGGCAGGAGGAATAATCACAGGTGGCTTTTGACCAGTTGAGATCGATGAGAAGACCTGTATCTACCCAAGCAAGTCCACATTTTATTAATCCAGATCCTCAAATAGGTTTGCATCAAAAACAAACCTATGAGAAAAGCAAATCAACATGAAATGGAAGTGAAAGTAGCTTCCTTCAAATCCAGTGGCCTTACCCAACTTGAATTCTGCAAACAGCAATAGATCAAGCTTCCCGCATTTTCTTATGGGTACCGAAAGATCAACGGTAATTCACAAACTCGACTTTCCGGATTCACTGAAGTAACTGCCCCAAGTCTGGTGGTCTGGAAGTGGCGTTGCCCAAAGGGGTAACCATCCGTGGAATCCATGACCTTTCATTGATCTGGCAACTGACCAAGTGGTAAAATGTTTATGTTAGGACCTTCACACCGGATCTTCCTGTACGGTGTGGCAGTCGACATACGGAAAGGATTAATTATAAACCCTAACTGTCCTTTACAAAGGAATTTCCCAAGATGCCTTTTGATAGACAACACCTATTTTTGATTGTAGAATATCTTCATCTAAATCCTCTGAGCCATCATTATTACTCTTTGTTACGATCCTGCGTCTGGCGGATTAATTGTGCAATGGATTGAATAGTTGTATTCAATAAAAGGCTTCTAACTCCTAATTTTATTGCCAAGGTCGCATTAATTTGAGCTACAACCTTCATTAATAGGATTGAGTTTCCTCCGATTTTAAAAAAGTCATCAGTAATTCCTACCCGATCTACCACTAGTACCTGTTGCCAAATCCGGCACAATGTTGCTTCCAGATCGGTCGTAGCTTGAAGAAAATTTAACGTTGAAGGATAGAAAAAATCAGGCATTGGAAATTCAGACACATTCACTTTCCCATTGACCGTCAAAGGAAATGAGTCCATTAGAACCAATGTAGAGGGAATCATGTAACTTGGCATTATATCTGAAATTTGCTTCAAGATATCCTTGGAGTCTACAGGTTTGTTAGCATCCATTAATGTATAATATCCCACCAGATATTTTGATGAGGGTTGTTTTTTATTTTTTTCTTTCACCAACACGCAGGAACCCTTGATTCCCGGAATCATTCTTATTGCATGTTCAATTTCACCTAACTCAACTCGGTACCCATGAATTTTAATCTGATTGTCATTTCTTCCAACATACTCAAGATTACCATCAGCTCTCCATCTCACCAAATCACCAGTTTTGTATAACCTTTGATGTCCTTGGGAAACATATTGGTCTGAAAATGGATTGTTGACAAATTTTAAAGCGGTAAGGGAATCATTATTAAGGTAACCTTGCGCCACCCCCGCACCAGAAATGTGCAGTTCTCCAACAACGCCAATGGGTAAAAGATTCTCAAACTTATCCAATACGTACACCTTTGTATTATTAATTGGTTTGCCAATATTTGTTTCATTATCATTCCCTACTTTCGTTGCTGTGGCTACAATGGTTGTCTCAGTCGGGCCATATGTATTATAAATACTAGCTTTCGATGATATTTTTTGAAAAGGTTCCCCACCTACGATAATGAATATTATATAGTCGGCATAGAGATCAATCTGCAAAGTATTGAGATAACTAGGCGTTGTATTTAATACATTGATTTTAAAATCTCTAACATAAGAGTCGATGTAATTTGGGTCCAACACATGCTCTTTACTAAGTAAATGAAGACATCCGCCACTGAATAAAGACATATATATGCATTCTGCAGCAGCGTCAAAAACGATATTGGATGTCAATAAGCTGCTCATGGATGAAGTTAGTGGGATCAATTCCAGCTGTGACAAAATTTCATTATTCACACTATAGTGATTGACCATAATTCCTTTCGGATTTCCACTTGTCCCAGAAGTATAGATTACGTATGCCAAATTACTTCCAACACTGAAGGGAGACAAATCTGTAGAATCCTCATTCCTATAAAAATCTTCTGTAATGTCAATGTGAAGAATGCGATCTGGTCTAACTCCAAAATCATGCGTTTCATCCAGTTGATGATGTGTTAGGATGATCAACGCCTGCGTATCTGACAAAATGTAGTTGATTCTTTGCTTTGGGTAACTTGGGTCGATTGCTACATATGCTGCCCCAGATTTCAATATAGCCAACATTCCGACTACTAGTTCCACACAATTATTTAAACACATTCCAACAATCTTATCGGGAAGCAAATCTATCCCCAACAATGTATGATAATGTCGTCTAATCTTCCGGGCTAGCTGATTACTTCGCTCATTTAAATCACGAAATGTCAATTGTTCCTCATTAAATTGAATAGCAATTTTGTCTGGAAATTCATTTACCTGCTGTTCAAATAATTGATTAATTGTTTTATCATTGGGATAGGGTTTTTCTGTATCGTTCCATTCAAAAAGAAGCTGATACTTTTCATATTCAGGCACTAGTGACATCGAAGTAATTGGTGACCTCGCATTTGCGATGAGGTTTGATAGATAGTACCTAAATTGTGATGACATACGCTTGATTGTTTCTTCCGAATGAATGGTATTGTCGTAAATACAGCAGAGGCGATGGTCGATTTCCGACAATGTGAATGTAATATTTACCGATGATGGTAATTTGGACCGATAACCAACTAAATTATCAGCAATTACAATATTTATCGGAAATAGGCTTCCCTCAGAGGCATGCGATTTTAATTTAGATAATTCCGGATACCGTAGAAATATGTCATTTGAGAATGTTTTGGCTTTTCGAATAACATTCACTTCGCCAATAAGCATTTCAACCACCTGATGAATATTATAACCAATATCGAATTCCACATGTAATGGAACAAATTCCGAAAATATATTAAAGGGATTAGATAAATTGAAATCTCTAATATTGCTATCTGAAAAACCAATATCGAATGAAGTATTCCCAGAAATTCTGCTAAGGAAAGAGACTAGTGCTGCCATTGTAAAAATGGTTGAATCGTAAGTCTCAGGGAACAAACTCGTTTGCCTAATATCTTCTACCAAAATTGAAATAGTTTGTGATCCCACAAGTGAAGAGTTGAGATATGGATACGGAAAACTCACTGTTTCCAACCGAGAGAGCTTATTTACCCAATAACATTCCTGCATACAGATAATTTTGTCGATTTCTGTTATCTTTGAAAGAGTGGTGGATTTCAATTTTTCCAATTTACTTCCAGGGACTAAGCCATTCAACGCAATCACATCAACTATTGGAACTACTTTTCCTTCAATCGTAGATACGCTGGTTATGAATATTTCATTCCGCAAGCATTTTATCCGAATACCATTGGGACCAACTTCGGTAATTACACCCCTCTCTTCATTAGTCCCAGTAAACGATACCTCAACCTTCAGTATAACATAGTAATTGCTTCCAAGTAAAATCTTGGGCATTCCTAACACATTCTGATAATTTTCAAATGTCAGTGCTCGAATAATGGCATAGATGTCCAGAGCATCTTCATCTCCAGTAATAATAGCGAGGGACGGTAGTCTTTTATACTTTGAGAAATATGTTCTTTGGGACAAATTCTGAGCGGTGAGTACTTCTGTTCCATTTAACAGTTCATCTGTCAATGCATTGAATTCATTAACTGCACTTTCAAAACATTTAATATCAAGAGAAAAAACAGTTTCATCCTCATCAATCGATAGGGTGCTTTGTTTTAAAATATCGCCACCGTCAATGATACCGTTAATGCAGTGCCATGTGATACCATAACATGGTTCTTTATTGATCAAGGCCCATGAAGTAACATTCAATCCTGCGTATCTAGGCAAAGGACCATTATGATAATTAATCGCATATTTACGAGGAGAATCATATACTTCTTTACTAAGTAGCGTAAGATTGCTTATGCTGAACAAAAAATCAAACGGCTGTTCCCTAAGAATACTGAGTAATTCTTCTAATTGATTGATAAACCTTATATTATTCTCCCGTGCCCATGTTTCTATCCTTTGGTCCGTCGACCGAATACCTAAAACCTTATAGTTCTTGCTGATTAAAATATCACCACATAAAATAGGCAAAATACCCTCACCTATAATGAAACACGTTTGACCATTTACACTCATATTTAACTGACTTGCGTTTATTTTTAATTACGGTTCTTGAACTTAAAAGGTAAGCAACAATAATCTTTAGGCATTAAACCACTTTGGTCGTCTTTGAAAATTTGAAATTTTCCTATATTTGTCGACAATTCCTCAATTAATCTCTAAGAATCATTAACTTTTGATCATTAATGAACAAGATAAAACTATTCTGTTTCCCTTATGCAGGTGGAGCGGCTATAATTTATGAAAATTGGAGACAATTTTCAAACCTTCGAATTGAAGTGAAGCCAGTTGAATTGGCCGGGCACGGCAAAAGATTTAATGATACACCATATGACTCTCTAGAAGAAGCCGTCGAAGATCTATTTCAAATCATTATCGAAGAAATAAAAGAACATGATTATGCTTTTTTTGGGCATAGCATGGGATCAACGATTGCTTATGAGTTGGCTTTGAAAATAAAAGAGTTGAATGTCCGTCAGCCAAAACATCTCTTCTTTTCAGGAAAAGGAGCCCCTGACGTTAAGGAAAAGAAAGATAAAAAATATCATCTGCTAGATGAAGTTCAATTCAAAAAGAAAATCTTAAAACTTGGGGGAACGCCTGAAGAATTTTTTGAACACCCTGATTTATTAGAACTTTTTATTCCAATACTTCGAAATGACTTTAAACTTGCGTCCACTTCGTTTGAAACAAGAAAATTGAGTCCCTTTGAATGTGAAATTTCAATTCTTTTAGGAAAGGATGAAGAAATTTCTGCCGAACAGGTCTATGGATGGAGAAATCATACCAATAAAACTTGTTCAATTTACTTTTTTAACGGAAATCATTTTTTTCTCAATCATGAGGGGAAAGAGTTGTTCAGGGTTATTAAAAATAGTTTGCAACCGAAATAAACTAATTAACAGAATTATCACAACTCTCCTTCATTATATACTACATTTTTTTCACTGTGATTGTCAAGTAGCTTTTGAATCGTTGAAAACATGAATATATCAGCTACCGTGATACTATACCCCAAAACCTTAGTCATCTGATGAGATACTTGTATAGCCAAAATGGAGCTACCCCCTATTTGAAAAAAATCGTCAGAAATTCCAACACATGATACCCCTAGAACATCCTGCCAAACCTTACAGACCACAATTTCTTTATCTGATTTGGGGCGTATGTAATTTTCTTCATTAGAGCTAAAATCCGGGTCAGGAAGGGAATGAATGTTTATTTTACCATTGATTGTTGAGGGAAAAAAATCTATTTCAATCCAGACCTTTGGAAGCATGAATTCTGGGAGTTTTTTTGATAAATGTCCGAAAATATCTTCGCTACTCAATTGATTAAGAAAAGGTACATTGTTATAAGAAATCGTGTCGATCTGATCGATATTAATGGATTTAATCATTTCTTCACCTGCCAAGTCCGAGTCCAATACCTTACGGATCACGACATCAAATCGGTATTTACTCAATTCATTGGAATAATTTCCTGACCTGTGATAAACATTTACGGCTACGTTTCTGTATTTATTTTCCAGACGGACAAAATAACTAGGACTAATCAATAATTCATTCTCCATTTTCGATATCCTGTTAATATCATTATTTGTATAATCTTTCCCTATATAAGTTAGCCTATCCTTAATTAATTCTTTATGTAAATCGTAGTTCCGAACATCCCCTAAAAAAATACATCCTTCACCTGATAATTTTTTCATGGCCTGAACAAGGAGATCATCCAAATAATGAATACTTGGAAAATATTGACAGACAGAATTAATGATAATGGTATCATACAACTCACCATCAGGAAGTTGATCCAGTTGTTCAGCCCTGAGATGGTAGAGTTCAATGTCTTTTTTCCAATTTCTGACATATGCCTTGTGCCTCTCAATAACGCGTCTGGAGATATCCAAACCTGTATATTTCTCAACTTCCTGTAATAACGGATACATTAGCAATCCGGATCCAACACCAATTTCCAGAATATTTGTTGGCTTCAGGTTTTTTACAATAGATAGAATTTCTTTTCTCCATAATTCCATTTCTGTTAGCGGTATGGATTTGCCAGAGATATAGCTGTTCCAACCAGTAAAATCAGATTCTAAATCTATTTTATCAATCTCTTTTTTGTATTCTGTATCGTATAAATCTTCCCAGCTATCTAAAATAGCTAAATCTCTTCCCGTAATATAATTTAGATCCTTTACATAATAACCAATCAGGTATTTGTTCGCTCCTCCAGCCGTCTGCTTCTCCTTCACCACAACACAGCTCTGTTTGATCCCCCCAATCCGGTTCATCGCATGCTCGATCTCCGCCAACTCAATCCGGTACCCGCGGATCTTAACCTGGTCATCGTTCCTGCCGATATACTCTATGTTCCCGTCATCGAGCCACCGAACTAGATCCCCCGTCTTATACAATCGGGTATAACCCTTCAGCCTGTCTGTGTCCGTGGCAAAACCGTTGGGAACAAAACGTTCGGCCGTCAACTCGTCATTGTTCAGGTAGCCCCGCGCAACGCCCGCCCCCCCTATGTATAACTCCCCGGTTACTCCAACCGGAACAGGAACCCCATGCTGATCCAGAATGTATAGCTTAACATTGGAAAGCCCTCTGCCGATATTGGAAGGAATGTCTCCCTGTTCATACTCATGCATCGACGCACACACTGTATTCTCTGTCGGACCATAAGCATTGATCAGCTTTCTTCCTTCACCCCACTGTCGCATCAGATCCAGCGAACAAGATTCTCCTGCCACTACCAACGTCTTCATTGAAGAATATTCCCCTATCAGCATAGCACTCAACAGAGAAGGTGGAAGTGTTGCTATCGTCGTGCCATAATGTTCCAGATGATCTCTTATCAATTCAGTATCCTGTCTTGCCTTGCCTGGAAGAATAGACAACGACGCCCCCAATGACAACGTACTGAATATCTCCCACACCGAAGCATCAAAAACATAGGAAGCGTACTGTAATACTCTAGAAGCAGGCGTGATTTCCAATGCCCGCTCTTGTAAGAAAATTAAATTAACCACACTCCTGTGCTCCACCATCACTCCCTTCGGCCGGCCGGTTGTGCCCGAGGTATAGATCACATAGGCAAGATCGGTGGGGGTGCTGTAACGTGGAAGATTAATATCGCCCG
>NZ_JAVDWS010000042.1:0-12968 GCF_031457395.1 Algoriphagus sp. 4150 | reverse complement strand
CCGGTTGATTTCTACGAAAATGGTGGATGCCGGGATTTATAATCATGCCCCTGTGTGTCGCGCTCCCGTCATGGATATTTCATCTGTTTATAATTGTTTTTTCAATTGTCAGATGGAATCTCGCACGATGAATAAACATCACTATGTCATTTGCGACATGCTCGATTTCATGTGTATATAATTTGTTCTTCAACGGCCACATGGAATCCCTGCCTGCGGCAGGCAGGTCGCAGCGTATTTAATCATTACTCTTTGTAACTTTCAGAATAATGCTCGATTTCATAATCAATGACAAAGGTAAGAATTTCGCAGGAGTTGAATACCTGATTTTTCAAGAGCTTTGAAAAGGAGTCCTAAAAGCTCTATGAAAGGAAATCTCAGGATAGCGTCATCATGTCTGAGCAAATCCCTTAAATAAATTTCTGCGAAAGAAATCTTCTGACCAAGGGTATAGATATCCAAAATTGAATTCGATAGCCGGGTACGCTTCTTGAAACACTTGATATTTTGACTCTTTGATTAAGTTTCTATTAAATTTAGCTTCAATGGCAAATGGGTTTTCTACATCAGGCAATACAAAATCCACTTCCTTTCCATCCGCTGTTCGCCAAAAACGAATATGATCAAGGTCATGCTGATCCGCTAGGATCCTGAATAATGTCTGTTCCCACAGTTCACCACGGTCACTTCTAGATGGAATATCCTGGAAGTTATTGATTAGACTGTTTCTTAAACCATTGTCCAAAAAGTAAACTTTAGGCATTTTGACCAGTTCCTTTCTTAGATTCGAATAAAATGGCCGTACCAATGCGACATGAAAACACACTTGCATTACTCTCAAGTAGTTATGAATGGTTTCACTCCTCACCCGAAGTGTATTACTTAATTCATTAAAATTAACCAGCTGCCCAGTCTGCTCTGCAAGTATTTTGAATAATTGATGAAAAACAAGTTCGTTACGCACTCCTGCTTCCAAAATATCCCGTTTAATAAATGAGTTACGTATTTCGCTTAGGATTTCTTTTTTCTCCTTGATGTCAGGCTCAGTTACTACTGAAGGATAACCGCCATAGATCATGAACCTTTCCCATTCCACTTTAAGCCGGTCAATCATTAGGCTTTTATATCCTGGTAATTTTCGAATATTCAATACTTCATTCCACAACTCTACCTTATCCTGAATTGTCAAAAAGTCTTCGAAATCGCAAGTTCTCAATTGAAAAATCCTCTTTCTCCCAGCTAAGGAGTCTCTAAATTTATCATCCAGATAAAATGCGCTACTCCCACTTGCTACGATTTTGATGCGGCTAACGTGATCATCAAATAAGTGTTTTAAAAAATTAGAAGGATCGCCCAAATATTGAATTTCATCAATAAATACGATTGTGCGTTGATCTTGAGAAGAAATGAATGACAAAACATTCAGAGGGTTAGCATCTAGGAGACTTAAAAGTTCTTTATTTTCCAAGTTGATGAAAACGGTGGGAAGCTTATCTTTTTTACACTCATTTTCTAAGTCCCGCAATAAAGTGGATTTACCGGTTTGTCTCGCCCCTGTAAGAATCGTAAACTCTTTTTTGGGAAGATGTTGATATAGATCATTGAAAAGCTTTCGACGCATAAGAAAATAGCCATTTGAATCCAAACTAGTAAAATTATCCGATATTTTTACTAGTACACTAGGGAAATTATCCGATATTTTTACTAGTACACTAGGGAAATTATCCAGCTCTAATCAGACAGCTATCATAAGATCACCTTCGGACTGCCGACTTTTATGCTTTCCACCCACCCCTTCATCAGATCCAATCCGTACTCCGTTAAGTAGGCTTCCGGGTGATACTGAATCCCCAGAATCGGCAAGTCACAGTGCACAATTCCCATGATCTCCCCGGACTCAGTTTCCAAAATCACTTCCAGCTCCTTTGGTAAATCGTAAAGTTGTAACGAATGGTATCGGGTTACATAAAAGTGTTCAGGCAACAATGAGGTTGTGATATGTGAATTCACCTTTCTGATTTGATGGACTTTCCCATGCGTAGGCACAGTATTCTTTTTCAATTTTGCTCCAAAAAATTCGCCGATAGCCTGATGCCCAAGGCAAACGCCCAGCACAGGAATCTTATCATGATAGTAGGATAAGATTTCCGTCAAATTCCCTGCCTGAGACGGTACTCCCGGTCCCGGAGACAAGACCAGCCCATCAAACGCCAGCTTCTTGATTTCTTTCAGAGACACATCATTGCGAAGCACAAGTAATTCCTCGCCTGTCTGCCTTAGCAAATCTGCCAGCATGTGGCTGAAGGAATCGAAATTATCTAGTAAGAGTAGCATCTTTGATTCTCTCCACGATCTCTTCCAACTGCTTCAAACTTCCTTCCACACTGGGGAAATATGGTTCTATTGCCACCACTATTGCAGGAGCAATTGGCTCAATAAAGTACAGCATATCAGAATCCTTGACCCATTTTTCAGGCATATCCAGCTTGAAGAGGCTTGCTAACCAAAAGAACAAGCTGATAAAAAAAGCGGCCTTCACCACCCCAAAAATAGCCCCGACCGTGGCATCCAATGGGCCAAGAAGTACCATATCCATTATCTGCTTCAGTAGCCATCCCACAATCCTGATGATAATCAGGGTAAGAATAAAAATCACTATAAAACCGAAAATGGGAAATCCTAGGTTGAATTCTGTGACATTTTCGGCCAGCCAATCATTCATAGGAGACATAAAATATATCCCCAAGACAATGGCTATCACAAATCCAAAAAGCCCCAGAACCCCAAGAAGGAAACCTGTACGGAATCCTTCGAAGGCTCCCATGGCCAGAATGGCAACTATAATAATATCTATTATGCTCAACTTAGCTGTTCAGTATAGCTTTCACTTTCTCTGAGATCACTTTGCCATCGGCTTTTCCTGCCAGCTGCTTGCTGGCCACCCCCATTACTTTACCCATGTCTTTTGGGCTGGAAGCACCTGTCTGTGCAATTATATCCTTGATTGCGGCGGTGATTTCCTCATCAGTCATGGCTTTGGGAAGGAACTCCTGAAGAATCTTCAACTCCGCCATTTCCACATCATATAAATCAGTTCGGGACTGCTGCTCGTAGATATCAGCTGAGTCTTTTCGCTGCTTCGCGGCTTTGGTCAGCAACTTCAACTCATCTTCTTCGGTGATTTCAGCTTTGGCTCCACTTTTGGTTTCTTCCAAAAGAATCAGCGACTTGATAGATCTCAAAGCTCCCAAACGGGTTTTGTCTTTGGCCATCATTGCTGATTTAATTTCACTTTCTATTTTCTGCTTTAAACTCATTAGTCCTAAGTTTGCGTTACAATTCTAATAATTCAGACAAAAATACCTTTTTCGACTCGGATATGACCAAGCTAAGCGTAAATATTAACAAGATCGCCACTCTACGCAATGCCCGTGGAGCCGACAATCCAAATGTAGTAAAAGTAGCCCTGGACGCAGAGCGCTTTGGAGCACAGGGAATTACCGTCCACCCAAGACCTGACGAACGCCACATTCGCTATCAGGATGTGATCGATCTGTCTAAAGTAGTCACGACAGAATTCAACATCGAGGGCTATCCGGACCATCGCTTCATGGAACTTGTACGCTTGGTCAAACCAGCACAGGCAACCCTCGTTCCTGATCCGCCTACAGCGATTACTTCAAATAACGGTTGGGACACTATTTCAAACCAAAGCATGCTGAAAGATATCGTAGCAGAACTTCACGAATCAGGCGTACGTGTATCTATTTTCATCAATCCGGAGATCAAATACTTTGAACCGGCTAAGCTTACAGGAACTGACCGTGTGGAGCTTTACACCGAGCCCTATGCTTCCCGGTATCCTATCAACCGTGATGCGGCGGTGAAGCCTTATGTGGAAGTGGCAGAAGTGGCGCGGGAATTGGGACTTGGACTGAATGCCGGACACGACCTGGATTTGCAGAATCTAGCCTTCCTGAAGCAAAGTATTCCTTATTTGGATGAGGTTTCCATCGGTCATGCATTGGTATGTGATGCATTATACTATGGCTTGGAAAACACCATTCAGATGTACAGGAGGAAGCTTGAGCAATAAAATTGGAAGATTTGAAAAATGTCGGATGTCAGATGACAGATGCCCGATGTAGCTTATCATATCCATTTGTGTAAAAATAGATTGAATAGAATAATAGAGGTTGGAATACAAATGAACCTCGTAAATCGTATTTCGCAAATCGTAACTCTAAAATGAAATTAAACTTCAAAAAAATAGGCACAGGTAAGCCATTAATTATCCTTCACGGTCTTTTTGGTTCGGCAGACAATTGGTTCAGCATCTCCAAAGAGCTTAAGGACAACTTTACCCTTTACCTTGTAGATCAGCGAAACCACGGTGATTCGCCCCAATCAGATGAGTGGAACTACGAGGTGATGGTGGAGGACTTGAAAGAACTCATGGATAATGAAAGCTTGGCTAAAGCATTTCTGATGGGACACTCTATGGGCGGCAAAACAGCGATGAATTTTGCGCTGAAGTACCCTGAGAAAGTGGAAAAACTGATCGTAGCCGATATTGCCCCCCGTTATTATGCCGTGCATCACCAAAGCATTCTGGATGGATTAAATGCCTTGGATCTGACTGAGATACAATCCCGAAAAGAAGCCGATGATGAGTTGGCCAAATACGTTCCGGAAATCGGAGTCCGTCAATTTTTGCTAAAAAGTCTGGGAAGGGATTCGGATGGATTTATGTGGAAAATCAATCTTCCTGTCATCACAGAGAAAATCAATGAAGTAGGAAAAGCCCTTCCGGAAAGCCAAAAATTTGAAGGCCCTACGCTTTTCTTGGCTGGATCCAACTCCAGCTATATCCAGCAATCTGATCTTGATGATATTGATGCATATTTCCCCAATAATGAAGTGGAATTCATCGCAGACGCAGGCCATTGGCTCCATGCCGAGCAACCGGACGCGGTAGTAGAAGAAATCAGAAGGTTTTTGAAATAGGCACGATCCCGGCTGTTTCATATTAATTGAACTTAGTTTCTGTACTTAAAAAGTCTAATTTCCCGTTCTTTTTCAAACACCACCTTATTAAAATGTCCAAACCTAAAGGAAAACTCTTCCTTATTCCCAATGTATTGGCCGACAATACCCAAGATGCTGTCATCACACCACAGGTAAAAGAGGTAATCACAAACACCAAAGTCTATCTGGTAGAAAATATGCGGACTGCCCGTCGTTACATCAGCAGTCTGAAACTAGGCGTGAACCTAGATCATGTCCATATGGAGATTTTGGACAAAGGCACATCACCGGAGTTTATCAATAGACTGATGCAGCCCCTAATTAACGGTGCTGACATAGGGATTATCTCAGAGGCAGGCTGCCCGGGCATCGCAGATCCCGGAGCACTGGCAGTAGAACATGCACATAAAAAAGGCATTCAGGTAGTCCCGCTTTCCGGTCCGAGTTCCATGTTTATGGCATTGATGGGTTCAGGATTTTCAGGTCAGTCATTTGCCTTTCACGGCTATCTGCCTATCGACAAAAAAGACAAATCTACTGCTATCAAAAAGCTGGAAGCCGAATCTCTACGTGAGAAAAGAGCGCAGATCTTTATGGAAACCCCATTTCGCAACAACCAATTGCTTGAGGATTTGCTGAAGACTTTGGCTCCCCAGACCAAATTGTGCATCGCTAAAAATATCACGGGTTCTGATGAAATGATCCTGACCAAAACCGCTCAAGAATGGAAAGAACTCCCGCTTGATCTCCATAAAATCCCTACTGTTTTCATACTTCAAAGCTTCTAATCCATGTTTACAATCGACGCCCACCTTGATCTGAGTATGAATGCATTGGAATGGAATCGTGACCTCACGCTTCCCGTTTCAGAAATCAATGCCCGGGAAAAGGGACTAAACGACAAACCGGATCGTGGTAATGCAGTAGTTTCCCTGCCGGCACTAAGAGAGGGGACTATAGGACTGGTCGTCGCCACACAAATTGCCCGTTATGTAGCTCCGGGAAATTCACTTCCTGGCTGGCACTCTCCGGAGCAGGCTTGGGCCCAGACCCAAGGTCAGCTCGCTTGGTATCAGGCCATGGTGGAAAAAGGCGAAATGGCACAGATTAGAAATCTTGTCGAGTTGGATGCACACGTTGCGCTGTGGGAAAATGGAGAGGACAATGCCGGAAAACCTGTGGGTTTTATCCTTTCATTAGAAGGAGCCGACTCCATTGTAAGCGTGGACTATTTGGAGAAAGCCTATGAATCTGGGCTTCGTGCGCTTGGTCCGGCCCACTATGGTCCAGGCCGCTACGCACATGGCACAGATGCTTCAGCACCATTGAGCAAAGAAGGAAAAGCACTTATCCGTAAGATGGATGAGTTAGGGATTATCCTAGATGCAACCCATTTGTGTGATTTGGCCTTTTGGGATGCATTGAAAATCTACAATGGCCCCGTCTGGGCAAGCCATAATAACTGCCGGGCACTGGTGGATCACAACCGGCAGTTTTCGGACGAAATGATCAAAGCATTGATTGATCGCGGAGCGGTGATCGGAGCTGCCATGGATGCATGGATGCTTAGTCCGGGATGGGAAAGAGGCAAATCCACTCCGCAAGAAAGAGGCGTGACATTGGAAACTGTTTTGGATCACATGGATCATATTTGTCAGATTGCGGGCAATGCCAATCACATAGGAATCGGTTCGGATTTGGATGGCGCCTTTGGCACGGAGCAATGCCCTGCCGATCTCAAAACCATCGCAGACCTGAATACGATTCCTGAATTATTGCGTAAAAAAGGATATACAGAAAAAGACATCACCAAAGTCATGCATGGGAACTGGTTGAAATTTATCCGAAAAGCATGGGGATAATTACCTTCCGGACTTAGTGTAGGGAGATACTTAAAGCAAAGCTTTTTTGAGGCTTGGAAAAGTATCTTTTATAAATTTTCTTATCTTAAAACACCAAAGACATATTTTCCAGTTATCGAACTATTGTCAAAAGTCCTCAAAAAATTACGTTTCATGCCCCCATGCTGATAATGATAAGTCATGATACCAGGATAAAATCCGTAGTAGAAATAATTACTATTGTTTTAAAACCAACGTACTATGCGACTCAAAGATAAAGTCATTATTGTCACAGGAAGTACAATGGGTATAGGCAAGGCTATTGCCAAAAAAGCCGTTGCTGAAGGTGCAAAGGTCATAATCCATGGGCTCGAAGAAGAATCGGGACTTCAGGTAGTCTATGAATTGGGTGAGGAAAATGCCCGTTTACACATAGAAGATATTTCCAATGCAGGAGCTGCCCAAAGACTTGTAGCATTAGCCGTAGATTCCTGGGGGCGGCTTGACTGCATCGTCAATAACGCGGCAATTGTGGCAGCATCTACCATTTTTGATACTGACAAAGCTTTCTTCACCCGAATGTTGGAAGTGAACACCATAGCCCCTTGTCTTCTGATTCAGGCCGCACTTCCCCATTTGATAGCAAGCCGTGGAGCGGTATTGAATATAGGCTCCATAAATGCCTGGAGCGGAGAGCACAATTTATTGGCATACAGCGTTTCAAAAGGAGCACTAATGACGATGACAAGAAATTTGGGAGATTCTCTTTTCCGTGAAAAAGGGGTGCGGGTCAATCAGATCAACCCGGGCTGGGTGCTTACTGAGAACGAAATTGCACGAAAGAAGGAACATGGACTCGCCGATGACTGGTATCAAAATCTGCCGGAAGTTTTTGCACCGGCCGGCAGAATTATTTTTCCCGAAGAAATAGCCGTAGCAGCTATGTATTGGCTTTCAGATGAAAGCGGGCCTATCAGTGGCCAGGTTGTTGATCTGGAACAATACCCAATGATCGGAAGAAACGTACCAAAAGACGCAGGTACTATTCCACATAGATAATTTACGATGATCCGCTTTTCTGCCAGCGGCAAGGGAACTTCAGACCAGTGGTTCCTATGTGATAAACAAATGGAACATGCCTACCGGCAATATGGAATCATCCTATGAACTTTACAGCTAGCCAACAGTAGCAAGAATAGCAGTCAGAAATGTTCGATATAAGTAAGCAAAACCTATGATCAGCTGACTGCCCATTCAAATAAAGAACCCTCTTACCGGAATCAGATATGACAACAAGAAGTTTAAAAGCCGAACATCTATTTTCTTCACAATGCATGTTGGGAGAAAGTCCATTTTGGCATGCCAAGCGACAAAGTTTTTTCTGGGTGGATATAGAGAACGGAAAATTATTTGAGCACAATTTATCCGCTGAGATGACAACGCTTGTCAAGACTTTCCCTCACCGCTTAACCTTGGTTTTGGCAGGAAAAGACAATGACTTGATCCTTGCGCTGGACCGAAAAATTGCTTCATATGATCGGGAATCAGAAGAACTCAAATGGCTGGCAGAAGTAGAGAGCGACCTTCCAATAAACCGCTTCAATGACGGAAAATGTGACGCTAAAGGACGACTTTGGATAGGAACGCTTAGCAGAGAATTCACCGAAGGAGCTGCAAGTCTGTATAAAATAGGTCCCAACCTGAAGCCTGAAAAAATGCTGGACAAGTTGACGATCTCCAATGGCATAGCCTGGACTGAAGACAATCAGACTTTTTACCATATTGATACGCCTACCCTCCAAATCAAAGCATACCGTTTTGAGTTGGGCTCTGGGCAAATTGAATTTGATAGAATTGCGATCGAGATCCCGGAAGAACTGGGATCCCCTGATGGCATGTGTATAGACCAAGAGGGGATGCTCTGGGTAGCTCACTATGGAGGCTCGGGCGTATATCGCTGGAATCCCATGACAGGAAAATTAATCGAAAAGATTGAATTACCCGTCCCCAATGTCACGTCATGTGCTTTTGGAGGAGAAAATATGAACATGCTTTTGATCACCAGCGCTCAGGAAAACATGAGTTCCGAAGATTTAAAAAGCTATCCTAAAAGCGGCGATGTATTTTTGGTAAAGACGGAAACGAAGGGAATTGATGCGAACCGTTTCTTGTATTGAAGAGGTTTGCCACTTTACTCTGACAATATCAACTAGATATACCTCTCTTTGATCATGTTTATATGATGTATTTCATGCCCAATGATAGACTTTAGAAAGTCATCAAGCGTAACCTCGTATTGCTTCGCCATACCTTTTATTTTCAGTTAGCTATTTCTATCTACCGACCATTTCCCCCCTCCTTTGATAATCAAAAAGATGCTTCCCAGCAGCATAGCCCAATCCGTACGGCTACCATGCATCATAGACCAAAAGCCTTCATCCGCCAAAACCTCAGACTTGGTAGTCGCGATGGCAACCAGCATAATGATAAGGGTAGGAATGGCTGCCAACCTGGTCAATAAGCCAATGAGGATTAATGCACCGCAGAGGATTTCAAAGGCTCCTACAAAAGCCCCCAGAAACTCCGGTGATGGCAGTCCTATTTTCTCGAACCTCCCAGCTCCCCGAATGGCAGGGAAGAGGAATTTTTGAATACCTTCTGAAAGAAAAACAGCACCGACCATCAGTCTGATTAGGAGTATACTTTTGTCCTCAGAGGTTCTTAAAATTTTATCTTTTAGATTCATTGGGATACAATTTTGGTTTTGACTTCAGTTCCGGATTTCAATTCTTCACTTGCTCGCGCCAGCAGTACATCCCCTTCATTCAGATTGCCGAAGATCTCTATTCCATCTTTTTTAGAAATGCCTTCCCGCACATCTATCCATTCTGCTTTACCATCTGTCACACGGATCACAAATTTCCGCTCAAGTGTGGTAGCTATAGCTGCCGGAGGAACGACAAAGGATGAGGCAGGCCTGCTAAGTTCTAGGGTAGCCATGGCGTACATGCCGGGTTTCAGGTGTCCGGATTGGTTTTGGTACTCGTATTCCCAAAGTTCTGTACGGGTATCCGGATCTATACTTCCTGATTTTCGGGCAAGTTTTGCGCTGAACGACTTATCATTCACAGACTCACTGGTAAAGGTTATACTGTCTAGAGTCGGAACACTGTTGACAAATGATTCCTGGACATATATTCTCAACCTGAGTTTGTCGGGACGTTCAATGGTAAGCATGGAAGATTTCCCAACAGTCCCCACAAAATCCCCCACATCCACCAATCTCTTGGTAATGACCCCGTCAAATGGTGCCCTAATAGAAAGGTATGCTTGGAGTTGGCTACTAGCTCTGGCAATGGATTGATAAGAAACCATGGCGGCACTGTCAGCCAGCATACGGTTGCGGGTACTGATCACTTCACTTTCGGAAACCACACCTTCATTTTTAGCGGCTCTTTGAATCCTTTCGTACGTGTCCTTGCTGGCGGAGAAATTGGCTTCCGCCTCTTGGGTTCTCGCATTGGTTTCGGCGTACTGGGCGATTACTTCAGGTGCATCCAGCACAATAAGCAGATCGCCTTTTTTCACTTTATCGCCAATATCCACCAATATCCTTTGCACAAATCCCTGAACTTTAGCATTGATTTCTGCCCGCTCGTAGGGTAATAGTTCGGCGGGTAACTGCATGGCTTTGCTGACTTCCTGTTTTCTCAGGGAGAAGGCATTTTTTGCGTCATCCAGCACCTGTCCCTGCTTTTTTTCTTCTGCACAAGAAAAAAACAAGGCTGCTATTACGGAGACTAAGATTAATCTATTCATTATATCTATATCAAAATTTTCACTTAATCACTATCAATTTCCTACTATTCACTTTTATCTCTTCACGTTCAACTATTCACTCTCCTTTTCATAATACCTACTAAACTCATCATTCGGATTCAAAGACTTACTTTCAAAAGCATGCTTCCCCACCAACGAACGGTAAACCAGAGGCAAAATCAAGAGTGTGCTGAACATAGAGAAAAGCAAGCCCCCGATTACAGCCACACCCAAAGGTGCGATCTGATCCCCTCCTTCACCCATACCCAAAGCCATCGGCATCATCCCCGCTATCATCGCAAAGCTGGTCATCAGAATCGGACGTAGACGATTGGCAGATGAACTAAAGAAAGCCTGTTGATCACCTTGCTTTCTCAGATCTTCGGCGTTGGTTACATAAAGAATCGCATTGGCGACGGCCACCCCCACAGCCATGATCGCTCCCATATAGGACTGAATATTCAAGCTATGTCCTGTGAGAAGCAGCAATATTACTGATCCGCCAATCACTGCGGGAAGAATAGAAATCGTAGCCAAAGAAATCCGGAAGGACTGGAAACTGGCCGCCAGCATCAGAAAGATCACGATAATGGCAATCAAAAGCCCCAGTTGTAGTTCGCCAAGCGTCTGATTAAGCAAATCCACCTGGCCTCTTTTCAGTACTTTCACTCCGGCCGGAAGCTCACCCAGATCCTCAATTGCTGCATCCAATGCGGCAACAGCATTGCCTAAATCCTGCTCATGGACATTTGCCGTCAACGTGATAAACCGTTGCTGGTTCAGACGGTCGTATTCGGCCGGAGTACTGATTCTATGCCAGTCGGCCACGTCTCTCAGGTACACTTTCCGGTCTTTGTCATTCACTATGGGGACCATCTCAATAGATGCTTCCTCATCCATCTGATATTGGGGGTACTCCACCTGCACCTGATAGGCCACTCCCGAGACCGGATCACTCCAGTAATTGGGTCGGGTAAATCGGCTGGAGGAAGTGGCGGTCACCATGGATTTGGCGATCTCATCCACGGTGAGTCCCAATTGTCCTGCCTTGACTCTGTCAATGTCTATTTTCAAGCCCGGATAATCCAGTGGTGTTGCGATTTGAACATCCCGGAAAAATGAAATTTCTTTTAAATTGCTTTCAAGCATTTCGGCGATTTTGAGCGAGGAAGCCAAGTCCTTGCCCAAGACGGCCACTTCGATGGGATTGGTAGAACCCAAGTTCATGACCTGCTCCACCAAATCCCCAGGCTCGAAGGAAAGTTTTGCTTCAGACAATCGCTCTCTAAACCGTTCTCTTAGTTCTTCTTTGAATTCCTCTATTGGCATTATGCCTTTCATTAAGTTGATTCTGATCACGGCTTCATGCGGTCCGCTGGTCCAGAGGTGGATTAGATTGACAGGAAAACTGGAAGGCTGTGTTCCGATGAAAGCTGAAGTGATCTCCACATTTCCCTCGCCCACGATTTCTTCAGTGATTTGAAGTAATTCCTTGGTAGCTTCTTCCGTACGTTCTATACGGGTTCCTGTGGGCATCCGGAGCCGAACCTGCGCTTGGCCGGCATCTACTTTAGGGAAAATATCCAATCCAATGACAAAGAAACCCATGCCCAACAACCCAAAAGCGAAGACGAAATAAGCTGTAAGTGCCAGCCTGCTTTTGTCGCTGATCTTTTGGATAAAGCGGAGGTAGCGCGCCTTAAAGCGGCCGAAACGGGTTTGCTCGCTTTCTTCATGCTTCATTGTCCTCATGATCCATACGGCCATGACAGGCACAAAAGTCATGGACAAAAGAAACGAAGCGATCATTGCAAAACCCACTGCCAGAGACATGGGCATAAACATCCCTCTTGGAACTCCCGACATAAATAAAGCCGGTGCAAAAACGGCCAGAATACTGAAAAGAATAAGCAACTTTGGAGTGACAATTTCCTTACAACCGTCCAGGATAGCGATGGCTTTTCGTTTTCCCATCTCCATGTGCCGGTGGATATTTTCTATCGTCACTGTAGCTTCATCTACCAAAATCCCCACAGCCAAAGCAAGGCCCCCTAGAGTCATGATATTGATGGTTTGTCCTATCAAATTGAGACAGATCACACTGGTCAGCAAAGCGATTGGAATCGTCAATACCACGATCAGGGCTCCCCGACGGTCTCCCAAAAAGAGTAATACCATCAGGCCGGTGACTCGTCCTGAATTGAGTTTACACAAAGTAAACTACTATGAAACGACAAAAAGAAAAAAAAACAAGGGGCATAGGATCTCTGAGTTGGGCAG
>NZ_JAVDWS010000041.1:0-15848 GCF_031457395.1 Algoriphagus sp. 4150 | reverse complement strand
CTTATTGCTTTTTCCCTAAAAAACCTTCCCTGAACATCGAATTTGAATTACCTTCTGTCCAGTTATCCCTTTGTGCTTAACCCGAACTCACGTTAAGTGAAGTTAAGTGGTCATTCGGCTATCAGTACAGGAAATTCGGGCATTCCGGCTCAGGTAGGTCGAGATTACTCCAGAAAATGAAACAAGTGCAGTGATACAGCCCCCACGGAGCCGATACGCTGTTTCAAGGTTAAATTCGGTTTACTTAGGGCTTTCCATATCTGTTTTGAAATGGCCACTACGACCAATGGCTTGTCAGCCTTCAGGTTGTCAGGAGGTATGGCATAAGACTAGGAACAGCCCGGACGATCATGCACAAGGTACGGGAGGCGATTAAGTCAAACGGAACCAAACCGATGAACGGTAATGTCTCTGTAGACGAATTCGTCGTAGGCGGCAAAGAAACAGAAAGGCTGGGCAGGGGCTGCGGAGGAAAAAAAGAAGTTGGTCTGGGCAGTTTAACAAAGAGAGTAAGGTAAAGCGCTTTTACACCTGCAAGATCACGGGGTTCTCTGCAAAATCGCTGGGCCCGATATTTGAGTGTCATATTTCGGAAGAAGCCACTGTCACCATAGATGAATGGAAAGGCTATCGCCCCATCGCAAAGTCTTTTCGGATCATCCGGATCCCAAGTGAGTTTGGCTTGAATTTTAAAGCAATCCATACCGTGATCTATCAGGTTAAGCTGTGGATAACGACTACATTTTCATGGGTAAGTAAATGCAACATTGAACGCTATCTGAATGAATTTTCTTACAGTATCAACACGTCTCAATCAAAACAGACAGTCTTCCACAACCTCATTAAACGGATGGTTAATGAAAACAAATTATATATTCTAAATATTGTATGAGTCTAAGTGGCCACCTCTAATTTAAAAACAATCATGAGAAAATTATTGGAATCTATGAAAAACCATTAACATGGAAGATGTTTATCAAATGGACTATTGATTAACAAATGAGAAATACGCAAAGTTGTAAAAATGTTTAACAATCATACTTCCAGAATGATAAATTCCTTAATCATGAATCAAAATAATACTAAGGATGAACAAAAATAAAGATCTCTTAACTGTAGTAGAGGATAATATAAAGTTTACCAAGTTTAGTAGTATAATTCTATTTTTCATGATAGATTTTAGCTATATTAATTTGAGTAAAGGTATATCTTAATTTTCAAATACTTTTTCTCCAAGGAAATTTGTTTCTATAATGAACCTTTGCAAATTCATTCCCTGCTAAGAAAAAAGATTCTACCTCAGGCTTTATCCGATAATTAACAGTATATAACCCTGTAGTATCAAAATTATCAGTATGTTTACTCAAATACTTATAAAAATTTCTATCTCCCCCGAAACCAAAAACCCAGTTATGGCAGACCTGCTGAAGTACCTCTCTTTTAATACCATAACAATTTGTATCTACAAAATTAGAGTTTCCTGAATAAGCTGGCCATCTTCCTAAACTTTCACAATTATCTTCCATTTTAAAATTTGTCTCTGGAAGATTTAAAGTTCGTAAACTATAAGCCCAATCTAGAGATCGTCTTTCAATTTCCAGAATAACTGTTTCAATATGTATATTATTATACCAATTATCCTCATCTAAAAAAAACACATAATCCGAATCTACTAAAAGGGATATGCCAGCATATATTTTGTGACCATAGTATCCATCATGACCTGTATTAAAGGGCAATGTTAAAACCATCAGATTGTCGGGTCCATCGCAATCTCTCATAATTTCTCTTACCTTCCCCTCATATTGAGCCCCATCAACAACAACTAAATGTTTAATCATTCTATATGATTGAGTATTCACACTAAGTATCGCATTTTTAAGGTAATCATTACCTATTGAAGGTGTTATTACAGTTACAGACTTCATAAATATTTAGATTTCATGGGTTTAGGATAATTTTCAAGGAAAACCAACTCAATATACTTAAAGTTAAGGAAAAATTACCGATTTTTTTGTTTCCATCGATGATTTTTGCTCTTAATTTAGAATCCAAAATGTAGACACTCCACCAAACCTCAACTAGTAAATAAAGAAACAAAACACCCTACCATTCTGATTCCCAGATCATACATATTTTGGAACTCTCCATTATGCTGTGTTTTCAAACTTCAAAAGCTATTATACCCAATACATTTCAATCTATTTGAAAGATGCTCTCACAATGTAAGTACCTTATAACTGTTTCGTCGAGCTTTAGGGCCGAGTGGCTATCCCGCTCATGCTTTTTCTAAAGCCCAAAGGCCCAGGTGACGCAACAGGTATGGGCTTCGAAGATTCCACACCGCTAAGATACTACCACAACCGAAGGATACACAAACATAAAACATTTATAGGAATTGCCGAAAGGGAACAATGTTCCCTAGGTTGGTTTTTCAGATTCAAAATACATCTATTGAATAACAATACAGGGAAAATCTAGTGCTACTTCAAACAAATCAATTTTTTCTTCCAGCGTATCAATAATTTCTTTTTGTTTTGGTGAACAATGAGGTATGAAGCTCCATTGGGCTTTGGGAGAGATAAGACCATGAGAAAAAGGAATAAATAATAAACCGCAGGCGAATGGCTTTATGCCGGGAGCTCATGGGCGTATTGAGCCCAAGGACTAACTTTGGAAAAATTCATGGGCAAAAGTCAATTCTGACATTAAAAATTCCTACTTCAATTCGAAATTATCCCCTCATCCAATAAACTTTTAAACTATATCATAGTCATTGGCACAATTGAATTAATCCGTTAGGGATTGAAATAAAAAGTCCGACCAAAGGAACGTCCATTAATTGTTTAAAAGTCTATCCAACATTATTAGCCAAACAACACGCCATAACTAATGAGAGTTACCCAGACTTCATGTGTCAAAATTGAAATATTGACACAATTCTGACATATAGTAATAGCATTATATCAAAACATTGACATGATTCTAGTGATTTGGACTAATCTCTAAACTTGATCCTGCCCATTTATTTTTGAAAACTTTTTTTGGTAGCTACCACCACAGTGTAAAAAACAGGGAGTTACACCACCCACATTTGCTTCTGTCAGCGGGACAAAACAACCGCCGAGACTCAAAACAGACACACTATGTTGGAAGCAATTACCTGGAACCAATACTTCAGCGCCCTGGCAGTAGGCATGTCAGCCTATTACCTCATCATCATCGGATTATACTATCCACAAGAATTCCGTAGCCTGCTTTCCGGAAAGATAAAGCAGATCAATAATAACCGTCAGCATACAGTGGAGCAAGAGCAAAGGAGAGCTGACGATAACTCTACTGATCCTTTTGAAGAGCTGGAAGCAACCGTAGCGGAATTAAACGGCATCCTCGGGAAGGCGGCACACAACAAGACAAGCAAGGAAACATTGCTTTCACAGCTGATCCAAACGCTGTCCAACCACCCCGGGCTTCGGGAGCCCGCCTACCGGGTTGCCGTTATCAATTTCATTCTAGAAAACGCAGCCAAACACTGCCAGATCAACTTCAGTGAATCTGAACTCGAAGAATCCTGGACGGCAAGTTCCTCCTAGCCCATTCCAATCCCTCTACTTCTCCAACGACCACTAAACACCTATCCTATGAAAAAGAACAAACAAAACCAGTTTCCAACTAGGCTAAAAACACTTCTTGCTCCCCTCCTTGTTGGACTATCCACCCTCTCTGCAAAAGCCCAGGACGGACTTGCAGGAATCAACGAAGCCAACAGGCAGGTTCGGAGCTATTTCGATGCCGGCACCAACCTGATGTATGCCATCGGAGCTATACTGGGTTTGATCGGCGCAGTCAAAGTCTACCAAAAATGGAATGCCGGCGACCCGGATACAGGAAAGGTTGCCGCTGCCTGGTTTGGAAGCTGTGTCTTTTTAGTGGTAGTAGCCACTGTTATCAAATCCTTCTTTGGAGTGTAAGCAACCGCCCTATCCCTAAATCAACCATGTCCAACAGCATCTATCGGATCAACAAAGGCATCAACAAGCCCATCGAGTTCAAGGGATTAAAAGCCCAGTACATCTGGTACCTCGGTGCCGGTGTGCTGGCACTACTTGTAGCATTTGCCATCCTCTTTATTCTGGGAGTAAACCCGTTTATATGTCTTTTCCTTATTGCAATTGCCGGGACAGTGCTGATTATTAAAGTCTACAAACTCAGCCATACTTACGGAGAACATGGCATGATGAAAAAGCTGGCCCACCGACAAATACCCCTTGCCATCCGAATCAAATCACGGGGAGTTTACCGAAAACTCAAATCCAAAAAATAAATCCTAACAACTCTAATAAGAACTAGTACCAAAACAAACCAACCCCCTTCCATGGAAAGGCTCCTTGAAACATATTTCCCTATCCTAGGCATTGAGCAGGACTGCATCCTTTCCAAACAGGGGGATATCACCGTGGCATTTCAGGCAGAATTACCTGAGATTTTCACATTGAGTGACAGGGAGTATGAAGCCTTCCATCAGGTTTGGATCAAAGCCATTAAAACTTTGCCCCAACACAGCATTCTGCACAAACAGGACTGGTTTATAGACAGCCGGCATCAGGCTGACTTTATGCAATCGGACCAAACTTTCCTGCACAGAAGCAGTGAACGCTTCTTTCATGAGCGCCCCTTTTTGGACCATAGTTGTTACCTGCTCATGACGTTAACCCCCAAAAACAGGAAAGTGTCCAGCAGCCTGTTTTCCACCCTACTCCGACCCCATATTGTTCCGGAGGAACTTATCCTGACTGATACTCTCCCCAACTTTCTGGATGCCTGCGGGCAGTTTGAACGCATCCTGACCGACAGTGGATTTGTACAGCTAAACAGACTAAAAGAAGAATCCCTTTGGAGCAACCAATCCCAAAAAGGACTCATTGAAAAATATTGCAGCCTTTCCGAAGACAATTCCCCTACCTGGCTTCCGGACATCAGTTTCAAACCGGGTCTTTCCATCGGTAACAAGCAGTGCCGCCTGTTTACCTTATCCAATGCCAATGAGCTTCCGGCATTATGCGGAAGCCGGATCAACTACGATAAATACAGCACAGACACCACCAAATTCAGCGTTGGTTTTGCTTCCGCCCTTGGACAGTTGCTCAGTTGCAACCACATCTATAACCAGTACCTCTTTATTGAGGATGCTCAGCAAACCCTAAAAAAACTGGAGTCCAAACGTCTCCGTCTCCAATCCCTTGCCAACTACAGCCGGGAGAATGCCCTTGCACGGGATGCGACCAACGAGTTCTTAAATGAAGCTATCAGCGAGCAGCGCCTTCCGGTAAAATCACATTTCAATATCCTGACCTGGACCGAAGACCCCACCCAACTCCCCGAAATCAAAAAGCAGGTGGGTGCCGCATTCGCCCAACTGGAAGCTACTGCCAAAGAAGAAACTGTGGGAGCTCCCCAGATCTTCTGGGCAGGAATTCCGGGAAACAGTGCCGACTTTCCAATGAACGATTGCTTTGACACCTTCGTGGAGCAGGCTTCCTGTTTTCTCAATCTGGAAACAGGATACCGCAGTTCGCTGAGTCCTTTTGGAATCCGTCTGGGAGACCGGCTCACCGGTAAACCCGTTCACGTGGACCTTTCCGATGAACCCGTAAAAAGGGGTATCTGCACCAACCGTAACAAATTCATCCTTGGGCCAAGCGGAAGCGGAAAATCCTTTTTCACCAATCACATGGTCCGAAGCTACTATGAGCAGGGAACCCATGTGGTGCTCGTGGATGTGGGTCATTCCTACAAAGGGCTCTGCGATCTGGTTGACGGATATTACTTCACTTACGATGAAAAGAACCCCATCCGGTTCAATCCCTTTTACATTGCTGAAGGCGATCAATTGGATACCGAAAAGAAAGAAAGTATCAAAACATTGCTGCTTGCTCTCTGGAAAAAAGACAATGAGACATTCAAGCGCAGTGAGTATGTAGCCCTTTCCAATGCCTTGAAAGGATACTACGAAAAACTGGATTCGGATAAATCCCTGTTTCCAAGCTTCAACAGTTTTTACGAATACCTACAAACCGACTTTCTGCCACAGCTGGAAACCGACAGGGTCAAGGATAAGGATTTTGATATAGGAAACTTCCTTTACGTACTCCGCCCCTATTACAGAGGCGGTGAATTTGATTACCTCCTGAATGCCAACAAAAATCTGGACCTGCTCAGGGAGCGGTTTATAGTCTTTGAACTGGACAACATCAAAGACCATCCGATTCTCTTCCCTGTGGTGACCATTATCATCATGGAAGTCTTTATCAACAAGATGCGCAAGCTCAAAGGCATCCGAAAGCTGATCCTGATTGAAGAAGCCTGGAAAGCCATCGCCAAGGAAGGTATGGCGGAATACATCAAGTACCTGTTTAAGACAGTGCGCAAATTCTTCGGGGAAGCCATTGTGGTCACCCAGGAAGTAGAAGACATCATCAGCTCCCCTGTAGTCAAGCAAGCCATTATCAACAACAGCGACTGTAAGATCCTACTGGATCAATCCAAGTATCAGAACAAATTTGACCAAATCCAGAAACTGCTGGGTTTGACCGATAAGGAACGGGCCATGGTGCTTTCGGTCAACAAGGCCAATGATCCCAAACGCAAATACAAAGAAGTATTCATCAGTCTGGGAGGCATGCTTTCCAAGGTATACCGTACCGAGGTATCAAAAGAAGAGTACCTGGCCTACACCACCGAGGAAACCGAAAAAATCAAGGTAATGGAGTATGCCGAACGCTACGGATCCATACAAAAAGGAATAGCGGCAATCACCGCAGAACACCCCTAAACACTGAAGCTATGACAAACGCTCTCAAAAAAATCAACCGTACCATCCTGCTTACCCTGCTCTGTTTGGTGTTCACCCTTCCTCCCCGGCGTACAGAAGCAGCTGCTCCTATGGCCATTCTGGAAATCATCAAAGCAGGTGTCAAAAAGGTCATCGTAGCCATGGATTTGAAAATCCAGCGACAGCAGAACAAAGTCATCTGGTTGCAGAACGCCCAAAAGGTCTTGGAAAACACAATGTCCAAGCTCAAGCTCAATGAGATCTCCGACTGGACAGAAAAGCAGCGGGAGCTTTACGAGAAGTATTTCGATGAACTGCAACAGGTAAAGTCGGCAATTTCCGGCTTTCAGCGGGTGCGTGACATCACCAAAAAACAAACGCTGATTGTAACCGAATACCAAAAAGTGTGGGCAGTCATTCAACAGGACTCCCATTTCACGGCAGCAGAAAAAGAGTATATGGCCACCGTTTACTCAGGACTGCTTGCAGTTACCGTGGAAAATCTGGACCAACTCTCCCTATTGGTCAAATCCTTTACCCTACAGATGAGCGATGGAGAACGGCTTACCCTTCTGAATGAAGCCGCTGACAGTGTAGATCAAAACTACCGGGATCTAAAAGCCTTCAACCGCAGCAACGGACAGCTGAGTCTGCAGCGGGCAAAAAGCAGCAATGAGATCTTCCTGATCCAAAACCTTTATGGACTAAACCGATAACAGTACTCACCATGAAATCGAGCATGATCCCGTACCTACGGGATCACACAGAAGGATGATTGTCAACCATGCGAGATTCACCCGATCCGCCGAGGCGGACGGGACAGGCTATCTGACCATAAAAAATCAAAATATAAACAGATGAAAAAGCTCATTATTCTACTTTATCTGATCACTGCATCATTGCCCGTGCCTGCCCAAAACTTTCAGGAATGGTGGCAACAGAAGAAAACCAAAAAGCAGTATTTGGCTGAGCAGATTGCCGCATTGTATGCCTATGGTACAGTACTCAAAAAAGGCTATGAGCTCAGCGAGCAGGGACTTGGGCTGATCCATACCATCAAAAGCGGGGATTTCACCCAACATCAGAATCACTTTCAGTCTTTTTCCACTGTCAACTCTGCAGTAAAGAACCATTCAGCTGTACAGCATATCATCCTGCTCAGTTCAATAATCCACCACACCTCACTGGAAACCCGGCAACAACTCAAACAAAGTAGGCAGTTCAGTCAATCGGAAGAAGCTGTGGTAGCCCATGCCTTTCTAAACATCGAAAAAAAAACTGACCAACTGCTCAGAGAACTGCAATTGGTTTTACAAAACGATTTACTCAGCCTATCCGATTCAGAGCGCATAAACCGAATGGAACAACTTCAATTGCAAATGCGCCAAATCCATGGCTTTTCAACCCGCTTTGGTCAGGAAGCTTTGCAGCTGGCAGTTCAACGAAAACAGGAAACGCAGTCAATTGCCCAATCCGGATTCTATCATAACCTGCATCAACCCTAAACACTACCACAGATGAAATCGAGCATGTCGAAGACGACACACAGAGGGATGATTATTCGCCGTGCGAGATTCCATCTGACCATTAAAAATCAAAATATAAACATATGAAAAAACTTTCTATCATACTTCTCCTCTTCCTGCTGAGTCACCACCCCGCTTCTGCGCAGGCGGAAGAAGCTGCACAACTGCTGCTGAATGTCACCAAACTAACCCAGCTCAAGCAGATTCTGACAGACCTTGAAAAAGGCTACACCACCCTGCGAAACGGATATTCCAAAATTGAAAACATCGCTTCGGGAAATTTCAGTCTCCACGAAACATTTCTGGATGGCTTGCTGCAAGTCAACCCCACAGTAAAAAACTACCATAAAGTCGCAGAAACTATACACTTTCAAATCAGGCTGGTCAAAGACTATAAGTCCGCCTTTTCAAAATTCAAAAGTTCCGGTCAGTTCACCGAACATGAAATCTCCTATCTCTCATCAGTCTATGGCAATCTCTTCAAGAAAAGTCTGCAACAACTCGATGAACTGACCTTAGTCTTAACAGCAAATAGGCTGAGGATGTCCGATGAGGAACGTTTGGTAGCCATCGATAAGATCCATAGCGACATGCAGGACAAGCTCAGTTTCCTAACCGCATTCAACCGGGAAACAACCATTCTGGCTATCCAACGCTCCCATGAAAACCGGGAAATAAACCGGACCCGGATCCTTTACGGACTAAGCCACTAATACCCAAAGCGAATTTCCATGAAAGCAAACATTAAAACATTCGTGTGTACCGTTTCAGCAATTACCTTTCCGCTGATCTCACATGCCCAGGACAGCAGTATCCGGGGATTGCACGGGGTATTGGAGGAACTTTATCAGGAAATGATGCCGCTGTGCAGCCAGCTGATCAGCGTGTCACAGGGTCTGGCCGCATTTGGCGCGATCTGGTACATTGCCTCCAGAGTCTGGCGCTCCATTGCCAATGCCGAACCTGTTGATTTCTATCCCCTGTTCCGCCCCTTTGTGATCGGTTTCTGCATCATGGTCTTCCCCTCAGTTCTGGCCATGATAAACGGGGTGATGCGGCCTACGGTCACGGCCACCACTGCCATGGTGGACAATTCCAATGCAGCCATAAAGGCCCTGCTCAAACATAAAGAACAATCCATCAAGGGAACCCAAAAAGGGCAACTATACAGTATCATGGGTGAAAGAGGGGATTATGACAAATGGCTCAAATACACCGAAGGATTGCCTGAGGACAGCCCCGATCCGGAGGTTGGATTTTGGGAAAACATAGGAAACGGGTTCGCCTTTGCGGGAGCCAAATTCAACTTTAATTTCAAGAACTGGATCAAACAGGCCTTATCGGTCATACTTGAGTTCCTCTTTGAAGCCGCTTCACTCTGCATCAATACCCTGCGGACATTTCAGCTGATTGTCCTTTCCATCCTCGGGCCTCTGGTTTTTGGCCTCGCTGTCTACGACGGGTTTCAGCATACACTCACTGTGTGGCTAGCCCGGTACATCAACATCTTTCTCTGGCTGCCCGTGGCAAATATCTTCGGTGCCATCATCGGTACAATCCAGGAGAAAATGCTGATACTCGATATCGGGCAGATTGAAAATACGGGAGATACCTTCTTCACATCCACCGATACCGGTTATCTGATATTTCTGATCATAGGGATCATTGGATATTTCAGTGTGCCGTCAGTGGCCAACTACATCATCCATGCCGCTTCCGGCGGAGCACTTCCCCATAAGGTATCAAGCTTCTTCACCCGGGGCGCACTCACCACAGTTTCAATGGGCGGAACCGCAGCCCTTGCTGCCGGAAAAGGTATCGGTATGGCCGCGGATTCCTTTGGAGATAAAGCAGCAGGCATCAGACAGTCCATGGCTTCCTTCGGTACTTCATCGGGATATTTTAAGGATGGGGGTGATTATCAATCCGACAAACTAAAAGGCAACACTTAATTCCAAAGCCCATGTTTACAAAACCAAAAAACATCGACACTGCTTTCCGTCAAATCCGCCTGTTTACCCTTGTGGTGATCATCGGCTGCCTGCTCTTTTCGGGTTTTACCCTGTACAACAGCCGGCAACTGACTGCCGAATTGCAGCAAAAAGTCTATATCCTGGCAAACGGAAAAGCTTTGGAAGCATTGGCTACCGACCGCAGGGACAATCTGGAAGTAGAAGTCAAAGACCATATTGCCACTTTTCACCGCTACTTCTTCACCCTTGATCCTGATGAAAAAGTCATTACTTCCAACACATCAAAAGCGCTCTATCTGGCAGATGCGTCTGCCAAACGACAATACGACAATCTCAAAGAAAGCAACTATTACTCCAACATCATCGCAGGCAATATCAGTCAGGAAATCAGCATGGACAGCGTGTCCCTTGAAATGCAGCAGTCTCCAACCTACTTCCGCTACTTCGGCACCCAGCGGTTGATCCGTACAGGATCCATAGTGACCCGAAGTCTGGTCACGGAAGGCTATCTGCGTCCCGTCTCCCGCAGTGAAAACAATCCCCACGGCTTTCTAATCGAAGGTTGGAAGACTCTGGAAAACACAGATATAAACATCCAAAACCGCTGACCATGAGACCCACACCACCAATCTATTCCAACCTGTTTCGGACAGTCCGGGAACTTGGGAACTTCAACCTCCGAAAATTCGCGTCACTGCTCCGTCAAAAATCTGAAAAGCTAAGCAACCGATCCAAATATCTTATCCTTTCGCTGTTTTTGATCAGTTCCTCGGTACCAAGTGTCCGGTTACTGCTCCCCGGATATTCCGCCGCATCAATCCCACTGCCTACGGAAATGCCGGATACCCCTGTCCCCTACTTTCCTGATTTGAAGAACGAAATCCATTTAACCGACAGCATTTCCAATTCCACACTTCAAAATAAATTCAGCCATGACTAAAGAAATCAGCCTAAAAACACGGCAAAAGCGGAAGTTTCTCCTGATGCTGCCGCTACTGACCATTCCCTTTCTAACCCTCACTTTCTGGGCAATGGGAGGTGGAAACGGAAAGAAAACAGATCCAAACCATACCCTGCAAAGCGGAATCAATTTGGAACTGCCGGGCATAGCAGACAACAAAACCAAAGAGCTTGATAAACTCGGCCATTACCAAAAATCCCGGTCAGACTCCGCCAGATTCCTGCAGGAGGTAAAAAATGATCCCTACTACCGGATGGCATTTAATCAGGAAAGTACTCCCGGTGAAGAAAAGCAAACCGAATTGGAGGAATCAACTATTGGTAATATCATTGATACACCCCTGCAGGAATTCCAAGACCCCAATGAGAAAAAGCTTATTGAAAAACTGGAAGCCCTGAACCGTACCCTTGCCGGAGAACCGGAGCCTGTACAATCACCGGCAAATAAGATGACTGAACAGCAGGCTACGGCAGACCCGGGACTAAGCTCAGATCTGGACAGGTTGGACCTGATGATGCAACAGATGCTTGTCGGCAATGCAGAACCCGATCCCGAAATGCAGCAGATGGGTGAGTTGCTTGAAAAGATTCTGGATATACAGCATCCCGGGCGGGTACAGGCGAGAATTCAGTCAGAAAAAAAAGTAGCGCAACCCCAAACCTTTCCTATTACTCCAAGGGATAGCTCACAGCCTGTTTCAAGTCTGGAGGCAACAAATGAAATTCCCACTGAGGCCGGCAATATCAACCCGTCAAACGGTTTTTTCGGGCTGGATTCACCAACCCAAGAAAGTATCTCTTCCCAATCCATCCGGGCAGTGATTCATGAAACCCAAACCCTGACTTCCGGCACCACTGTAAAACTCCGCCTTACCGAAGAAACTACGATCAACGGATCAAATATCCCAAAAGACCGGTTGGTCTATGGCACTGCTTCGCTTAACGGGGACCGCTTGGGCATTTCGATCAAGCATATCCGCATAAATGATCAGCTTCTGCCGGTGGACCTGACCGTACATGATGCAGATGGAATGAAAGGGATTCACATTCCGGGTTCACTTTCAGGAGAAGTCAGCGCCCAGTCCGGTGACCGCGCAATTCAGGGATTTGGGTTCGGCAGTTTTGACACTTCCCTTGAAGCCCAGGCTGCAAGCGCAGGAATCGAAACAGCAAAAAGCTTTCTGGGCAAAAAAATCAAGCAGGTAAGGTTCACACTTAAGGCCGGCTATCAGGTATGGCTCAACGATGAAAACAACACCCCCAACCTTTAAAACCACACAATCCCATGAACAGCAATCACTTAAAATGGACAGGAGTTGTGGCACTGACTGTACTGCTTTCATTCCAACATCCTATCACAGCTTTGGCACAATCCAACTCCTCTTTCAGGACTGTAGGCATCACCGCCACTTCGATTAGTATCAGTGATCAACTGACCACCAACCTCATCTTTCCACAGGCCATTGTAAGTGTGGACAGAGGTTCAAGAAACATATTGGTCCAAAAAGCAGCAGAAGTTGAAAACATACTACAGGTAAAAGCGGAAAATCAAAAGCTTGCCGACAGCAACCTGACCGTAATAACCTCAGATGGAAAGTTCTATTCTTTTACGGTGGACTATTCCCGGAATCCGGGCCAGCTCAATTTGGAAATTCTACCCGGGTCTGACCGTGGATTGGCTGAGTTTCGGGAAGGCGTTCTGGGTAAGGCAGCCATTCTTGAAACGGCCAAAAAAGTAGCCCTCAAAAACAATAAGATGAAGCGGATCCGACAACGGAAATATATGGCCGGGCTTTCATTGACGGGAATATACATCGATGATGACTTGCTTTATTTTCAAATCAGACTCGAGAACCAAACCAATATCAGTTATGACATTGATCAGTTCCGCTTCTTTATCCGGGACAACAAACAGGGAAAGCGGACTGCGTCGCAGGAACTGGAACAGCTCCCGGCTGCCATTCTGGGCAAGACTGATCAAATACCCGCACAAGCTACCCGAACTGTTGTAGTTGCACTTTCAAAATTCACCATTCCGGACCAAAAACATCTGGAGATTGAACTGATGGAGCAGCGGGGAGGCAGACATCTGAAAATCAGGGTAAAAAACCGACACATCATTCAGGCAGCACCGATAGAATAACCCCTGGGATCCTGACCACAAAGTATGCATCATATTCATTTAACCACAAACTACAACTATCATGAACGGGCAAAATTTTGATTACCTCAAAAATCAGGTCAAGTACACCGGATTCGGTGAAGTATTGGAGGCACCTTTAAAGGAACAGGTCAAAAAGGGAGAACCCGATTTTATCCTAAAACATCAGGCAAATTTCGGCGGGGACACGGTCAATGCCGATCTGCATTTCAAAAAGTCCGCCTCAACAGACATGTACTTCTTCAATAAATACGATCTGAGTCTGACTAAGGCCGGTCAGGAAGAGCCTGCCATCAACCAGACCTTTTATATAGGAAAAGACAATAACATCACGCTGAAAGAAGGCTATAATCTTTTGGACGGACGCGCAGTCAACAAAGACCTGGTTAATAAAGAACAGGAAAAATATAATGCCTGGGTGCAACTGGACTTTAAGGAAACCGATAAGCAGGGCAACTTTAAGCTAAAGCAGTTCCATGAGAACTATGGATTTGACCTACAAAAAACTTTGGAAAAGCACCCCATCAAAGAGCTCAATAATCCTGAAGATCAGTCCAGACTCATGGATTCCCTCAAAAAAGGAAACCGTCAATCGGTCACCTTTCAACTGGAAGGTGCGGAACAAAAACGGTTTATTGAAGCAAGTCCACAGTTTAAGAATCTCAATGTGTATGACTCCAACCAAATGAGGACTTCAGAATCACAGAAAGAAACCACCTCAGAATCCCAATCTAAATCCCAGAAAAAGGATGTTTCTGAGGAATCTGAAGAATTACCCTCGAAAAAACCACGGAAAAGGAAAAGTGCAGGAATAGCAGGCTAATTCACCCACCCATGGAGCAGATAAAAAAAGCATTGGAGGAGTTTATGGCAGGGATCGAAAAAGATCCCAGAATATGCCTGTCCCATATCGGGGTTTTCTCCGTGCTGCTCCATATGCGGGAAGAATATGGGGGGATAGAGCCGTTTCCTATCCACAGAGATTCCATTATGAAATCTGCCAAAATCTCAAGCACAGCCACTTACTTCAAGATCATCAACCAACTTCATGAATACGGTTACATCCACTACCTGCCTACGTTCAACCGGATGAGTCAAAGCCGGGTAAAATTATCGGCTGGTCCGAAAAACAACGCAAACTAATTCCACCCAACCTCAATCCAATATCCATGGAACCCATCACAAAGGAAGATCTGGAAGCACTACGCTTTCAGCTATTTGCCGATCTTAAAGAACTACTGGCAAAAAAGGATGAATCCCAAAGCGATAAAAAAGAATGGCTTCGCAGCCGCGACGTAAAAAAGATGCTGAGCATATCTGATGCGGCATTGCAGAACCTAAGGATTCGGGGTGTAGTACATCCGGTCAAAATCTCAGGACTCTATTACTACAAATCGGAAGAGTTAAAATCGCTTTTCAGGCAATAAAATCACGACTTATGAAATCTCTCAGAATGGAATACTATCTGGAAAGAATCGTGAAAGAACGTGATCTTCAACCAAGCCGGGTTTCCGTATTTATAGCAATGTTACAACTCTGGAAAGAGCAGAAACGGCGAAACCCCTTTCAGATTTCACGGCGTAAGATCATGAAATTGTCAGGGGTTAAAAGTATAGTTACCTACCACAAATGTATCTCAGAGTTAAAGGACAGGGGGATTGTGGAGTATCGGCCTTCGTATCATCCAAAATTGGGGAGTGAGGTAAGGCTAAAACCACGGTAACAATTTTGGCTAAATCGGTTGAAATTACTTTAAAGTAAAAGAGATCAACTTATGCTTCCTTGAATTTCAAACTTTCTATGAGATCTATAAAGTATTGCGGACTCCAGATTGATAGTGACGAATCATCTTGGATAAATCGTATTACATCCTCCTTAATACTATTAAAGTCCACGCTTTGTATTTTAGCTTTTATTAGTTCTAAAACCTGCTCTTTGGTAATTGATTTTTCCTGCCAATCACCTGTATCTAAAGCCCTAAGTAAAAAATGGGAAAGATCTAAAGGAACTCTCTTTTTGATATACCATTCCAGATCATACCAATCCCTCCCCTTCACTCTTTTTTGCCACTTTCTGAAAAGCAATGCATGCATTTTGCCTGCAAATAAACTCGGAGGTGTAAAACATTTGACATAGAAAGAAAATGGGCGCAACAACAATTTTTCCTCGGTTTCAAAACCTAAAGGAGGTAGTCTATCAACTTCCAATTTAATCTTTATACTTGGTATCAATTTTACACCTGATTGGGGAATGATACCTTCCAAAACCAACTCTTTCCATACAGTTGCAGATTTGAGAAAGGCTGAATCTATACTTGACTCTTTCTGCTTTTTCTTTTCAGCAATCGTGACCTTCATCCCAAGAGCATCAAATTCCGTAATGATTGCTTCAAAGTA
>NZ_JAVDWS010000040.1:0-19149 GCF_031457395.1 Algoriphagus sp. 4150 | reverse complement strand
GTTTAAAAACTAGATTAAAAAACACAAAAAATGGGCCAAAACTTCAAGCTATGCCCCATTTTATTTGAATGTCTAGTAAATCGCCAAACAAAAGATCCAAGTCATGAGACTTGGACCAAGCACGATTTTCGATAAACTAGCCAATGCTAAATTGTGTCCTCTGCGTATCCCTCTGTGTGCTCTGTGGTTAAAGGCTTTTTTTACCTGAAATTCATCGTGAAAACAGTCCGTTCATTCGGAATGGAAGTCACCTGAAGACTGCCGTTGTGGAGATTCATAATCTGCCGTGAGATCGCCAGTCCAATACCACTTCCGGTCTTCTTGGTAGAATAAAAAGGAACAAATATCCGCTCCAGAGCCTCAGGGATAATTCCCGGGCCGGAATCTTCCACCTGTATTATCAATCCCAAATCCCCCTGTCCAATTGACGAAAGCCAAATCGTGCGATCAGCCTGAAACTGCAGTGATTCAGATGCATTTTTTACCAGATTAATTAAGATCATCGTGATCTGATCCGGATCGCAGTGGATCTCCAAATCACTGGGATGTACTTTTGTTTCTACTTTTACCTCAGCCACCTTCAAGTCTTCTTTCATTAGGTGGAGTACATTCTCAAATAGTTGCCTCACGGGCATAGTTACTTTTTTCGGCGCCGGGATATTGGTGTAGTCACGATAGGCATTTACGAAATTCACCAAGCCCTTACTACGATTGGCGATGGTATCCAAGCCTTCCTGCATATCCATAAAGCCATCCCTTTTGATCAGAAAACCTTCCTGCTGCACATAGCTGTCCTCATCCAAAATTGTCCGAAGTGACTCCACCAAACTGGAAATTGGGGTGATGGAATTCATAATTTCGTGGCGGAGTACTTTGGTCAGGTTCTGCCAAGCTTCCAGTTCGTTTGACTGAAGTTCTGCGTTGATGTTTTGCAGCGAAAGTAAGGTCCAGCTATGGCCTCCCATTTTCAGCGAGGTGGATTGTATGATCAGATGAAGGGAAGGATTGACCTTTTTCGAGATCCGCTGTCCGGGCTTCATTTCCATTACGTCTGTCAGGAGTTTGGGAGACAGCTTCCCCAAATCCGAAATATCCCGAAATTGTGGGATCTGAAGTAATTGCTTTGCAGCATTGTTGATCACCCCGATTTTCCCTACATCATTGAAAGAAATAATCCCGGTATTGATGTGCTGGATAATCACTTGAAGAAAAAGCATCTGTTCTTCCTTTTCAGCCCGTGTTTGCTTGAATACCTCCATCACTTCATTGAAAGACGCATTTACTTCCCGGAAAGAATTTCCCATTTTGCTGTCCGATGTGAAGGAACTTGAGAAATCAGCGTAGCGGATGGAATCTAGAAACCGGGCAAGTTTATGATTGATGGAATTGACATAGTAAATCAATTCACCGATCTGTATAAGTGCGACCAAACCCAAAATAGCCGGAGCCAACCACAGATCCTGACTGTAGTAGAGCCAAAGTCCAAGGTACAGGCAGGCGATAATTCCGAAAATCCGTAAGCCAACTCCCAGTGAAAACCGCTTATAAACCATACTTCTCCAGTCTGCGATAGAGTGAGGACCGTGTCAGGCCGAGTTCCTCAGCTGCCCGGGTGATATGACCATTGTGTTTTTGCAGTGCCTTGCGGATTAGGATACGCTCCACATCTTCTATATTCAGATGCTCCAAGCTTACTGATTCATCCTGACGTTCAGGCTGGGTCATTTTCTGCAAAAAGAGATCTTCTGTCTGCAGTACATTGTGATTGGACATGATAACCGCCCGTTCTATACTGTGCTGTAGTTCCCGGATATTACCCGGCCAGTGGTACTTGGTCATACGCTTCACCAGGGGCTCGGAAGCTTTCCGAATGTCTTTGTTGTATTTTTTGGAGTAAAAAGAGATGAAATGATCTGCCAAAAGAGGGATATCTTCCACGCGTTCCCGAAGCGGGGGAAGTTGAATTTCTATGGTATTGATGCGGTAGAGTAAATCCTGACGGAAGCCATTTTCATAGACCATGGAGTGTATGGGCATATTGGTCGCAGAAATAAGACGGATATTCACATCCACCGGACGATTTGCTCCCACACGCGTCACCTGGCGGTTTTGAAGCACAGCCAAAAGTTTGGACTGAAGCGCTAGCGGAAGGTTTCCGATTTCATCCAAGAAAAGAGTTCCCTTATGTGCCTGCTCGAATCTGCCTGCACGATCTTCTTTGGCATCTGTAAATGATCCTTTTTTATGACCGAAAAGCTCTGATTCGAAAAGCGTTTGCGTGATCGATCCCAGATCCACACCCACAAAAGCTTCTCTGTTTCTACGGGAATGCCGGTGGATGGCGCGGGCAATCAATTCCTTACCGGTACCGTTTTCCCCCAAAATTAACACATTGGCATCTGTGACAGCGACCCGTTCTATAGTCTCAAAAACCTTCTGAATAGAGTCACTTTGGCCGATAATGTCCTTGAACTTATTGTCAATATCCTGCTGCATGGTTTGCTTTTGATCTTTCAGCAGGTCCACTTCCATCTTCTTTTTGCGAAGCTGCAAAGCAGAATTCAATGTGGCAAGCAGACGCTCATTTTCCCAAGGTTTTAAGACAAAGTCCGTAGCGCCTTCCTTGATGGCTTTCACCGCAAGATTCACATCGCCATAAGCAGTGATCAAGACCACCACTGCGGAAGGGTCAAGTTCCAGAATCCTGTCCAGCCAATAGAATCCTTCCTGTCCCGAACTCACGTCTTTGGTGAAGTTCATATCCAGCAGAATCACATCGTAGGATTCATTATGTGTGAGTATAGGAAGCAGATCAGGGTTAGTTTCTGTGTCCACCTGAGAAAAATGCCGCTTGAGGAAAATTTTTGCAGCCTTTAGAAGGTCTTCGTTGTCATCTACAATAAGAATTTTGCCTGTTCTTTGCTCGCTCATAGAAAAAAGGAATTAAAAAAGCACGGAAACCTATCCTGCTTGCGGTGCTCCTGTTCCAAAAGCATACCGAAAAACAAGATGATATAAATTTGATACAAAACGTTTGATTTCGGACAATATAGGCATGTTTTCCCAATTGAAATTGAGATATAAGGTAATCAAAAAATATACGACTTTGAATTCTTTTGTTCGCTCGCGGACGAAAATGTTCGCGTGTCTCAATTTCAATTTTCCCAAAATCAATGAAACAGGCCTGTGAAGGCGATTTTTTGCATGGCATACCATTTGGCATATTGGAGTCAGCCCGAAAATGGCATTTACACACAATGGATAGAAAAATAGCTAAGAAAACCTGGACCCCTAAGAGAATCGCCTGGATAGCAGGTGGAGTGGTTTTGGTCGCCGGTATCATTTACCAAATCGCATACGCAGATCACAGATCTACAATGAATGTGGAGAAAGACCGCTTGAGTATTGCGACCGTTTCGAAAGGAGAGTTTACGGATTATATATTGGTGTCGGGACAGATCGAACCTGCACAGACTTTTTTCCTCGATGCGGTGGAAGGTGGTATGGTCGCCCGGATTGTACGCGAATCCGGCGCTTTTGTAGAGGTGGGAGATACGATTTTGATGATGGCCAATTCCAACTTGCAGCTTGACGTGATGCAACGGGAAACCATGCTCTATGAGCAAATCAACAATCTGCGTCAGACACGTCTTTTCCTGGATCAAAATGACCTGAGTCAGCAAGGACAATTGGCAGAGATAGATTACCAAATCAGTTTATTGGAGCCTCAGTTCAAAAGATTCAAAGAACTGCATGAGAAGAAACTGGTTTCTGACAGGGAATTCGAAGAAGTGGCTGAGCAATATGAGTATAACCTGAAAAGGAAGCAGTTGACTTACAAATCTTATAAGAGTGATTCCATCGCCAGGTCTTATCAGCTTGCACAGCTTCGACAGTCTGAAAACAGAATGAATGCCTCACTGGATGGGGTAGGTCAGATACTCGATGGGCTGGTGATAAAAGCTCCCATCGCCGGCCAGCTGGCTATGGAGCAGATCGAAGTGGGTCAGGCGATCAATTCAGGTGCACGCTATGGACAGATCGATGTGCAGGATGAATTTAAGGTGCGGGTTCCGATAGATGAATTGTATCTGCCGAGGATAGGGCAGGGTTTGAAGGGGAAGTTCACATTAAGTGGTATCGATCATGAGCTTGAAATCACGAAAATCTATCCTACCATCAATAACGGACGATTTGAAGTGGATATGAGGTTCACCGGTGAAAGTGCTAAGGGAATCAGAAGAGGACAGAGTGTGAGAATCAGATTACAGCTGAGCGATAGTGAGCAGAGCTTGCTTTTGCCGACAGGAGGATTCTTTAAGGATACGGGAGGAAACTGGGTGTTTGTGATCAACTCTTCCGGAAATGCCGAAAAGCGGAATATCAGACTGGGAAACAAAAATCCTGAATTCTATGAAGTACTGGAAGGCTTGGTGGAAGGTGAGAAAGTAATCATCA
Organism: Algoriphagus sp. 4150; assembly: GCF_031457395.1. Classification (NCBI taxonomy): domain Bacteria; kingdom Pseudomonadati; phylum Bacteroidota; class Cytophagia; order Cytophagales; family Cyclobacteriaceae; genus Algoriphagus; species Algoriphagus sp. 4150. The sequence goes on along the minus strand of NZ_JAVDWS010000040.1, from coordinate 14,691 downwards.
GCGGCTACGAGAATTTCGGGAAGAATGAGGTGCTGGAACTTAGATAGACGGAAGAGAAATGACTTGTTGATAGGCGGAAAATAGTGGGAGTTCGTCATTGCGAGTGAGGAACGAGCGAAGCAATCTCTTTAAGTTGTTATTTAACAGATTGCTTCGGGGCAGAAATGTAGTATTGATTTGGTAATAGAATACCCCCCTCGCAATGACGTGCTAAGCTTTCATCGCATCAGTGCCTACGAGAATTTCGGGAAGAAGGAGGTGCTGGAACTTAGATAGACCGAAGACCGAAGAGAAATGACTTGTTGATAGGCGGGAAAAAGTGGGAGTTCGTCATTGCGAGTGAGGAACGAGCGAAGCAATCTCTTTAAGTTGTTACTTAACAGATTGCTTCGGGGCAGAAATGTAGTATTGATTTGGTAATAGAATACCCCCTCGCAATGACGTAAGAGGCACTTAAAAAATAATTTAATCATTGATTTAAAAAAATATAAGATAATAAAACTAGGATGGAGGTTCAAACCACATCGAGCCATCCGATATCTAACAACAAAAATAATAATCTAACAAACAATTGAGGTTCCCCGAACATCGGTCACCCGACATCCGACATCTAACAATAACACATATGAACGTAATCAAAACAGTCAATCTCCGAAAAATGTACGCTACCGAAGAGGTAGAGACAACCGCTTTGGACAGCATCCAGATCGAAATCAAAAAGGGCGAATTCGTCGCCATCATGGGACCTTCAGGCTGTGGTAAGTCCACTTTGCTGAATATCATCGGGCTTCTGGATAATCCGGACGGAGGGGAATATTACTTCCTGGACAACGAAGTCGCTAAATTCTCCGAGAGACAGCGTTCTTCACTCAGAAAGGGAAATATCGGCTTTGTATTCCAGAGTTTTAACCTGATCGATGAGCTGACCGTGTTTGAAAACGTGGAGCTTCCGCTTCTTTACCTGAAAGTCCCTTCTGACGAGCGAAAGAAAAAAGTGGAAGAAGTGCTTACCCGCATGAATATCATGCACCGCAGAAACCACTTTCCCCAGCAGCTCTCAGGTGGTCAGCAGCAGCGTGTAGCCATCGCCAGAGCGATTGTGGCCAAGCCTTCCGTGATCCTTGCGGATGAACCTACAGGTAACCTGGATTCTACCAACGGCGAAGAAGTGATGCGTCTGCTGGAAGAACTCAATAACGAAGGAACCACCATAGTGATGGTAACCCACTCTCCTCATGATGCCAACTATGCACACCGGATCATCAATCTGTTTGATGGCAAAGTGGTGACTGAGAATATCAGGGAGCAGTTTCATGTTTAACGTCACTGCGAGGAGGAACGACGAAGCAGTCTGCCGATAGGAAGATTGCTTCTCCGCCTGTGGCGGATCGCAATGACGTAACACTTTCACCTCGGTTTGTGTCTCATAGACCGGAATATTGGTGATTTGTGGAGACACAAACCACGGCAATTGGCCTCGGCAGTTTCCCGTTGTAATGAGATTGCTTCAGGGCAAAATTTCTAATACAAATATAGTATCAGGATGCCCTTCGCAATGAGGAATAAAGCGAGTTTTTCAATCTGCTAATTTTCCAATCTTTAGTAGTAGGGAAGTGGGAGGTTAGGAAGTAGGGAAGTTGGGGGCTCACAGCAGATGCGGTGAGTGATATTTATTAGAGTTTGATTTATCATTTAAAACGAATAATTGATGGATTTTAAATTTGAAAAACTCCGAATCTGGCAAACATCCATGTCTTTTGGTGAAGAAGTTTTTACACTATCAAAGACCTTCCCTAAAGAAGAAATCTACAACCTGACATCTCAAATTAGAAGGGCTGTTGACTCAATTGCATTGAATATTGCCGAGGGCTCAACAGGTAATTCACAAGCTGAATTCAGGAGATTTGTTGGCTATTCATTACGATCACTAGCAGAGGTGGTGACTTGCTTTCATAAAGCAAAGTTGCGTGGATACATTAATGAAGAATCCTTTCAAAGTATCTATAAGAAGGCTTTTGATTTGATGAATAGCATAGCTGCATTCCGAAATACCTTAAAATAACCTCCAAACCTCCCACCTCCAAACTTCCCACTTCCCACTTCCCACTTCCAAACTCCCCGCCCCATGCTCCGACATCAACTTACCCTCGCATTCCGCAGCTTTATGAAGTTCAAAAAGATCTTCGCGATCAATCTGTTTGGATTGGCGATAGGTCTTACCACGGTGGTTTTAATCTTGCTTTGGGTGAAGGATGAACTGAGTATCGGACGCTATCATGAGCAGATAGACCGTATCTATGTCGTGATGACCAATCATGATAATTCAGGGGGGATTGTAACTTGGGCAATAACTCCCGGCGACATGGCGGAAGCAATGAAAGCAGAGTTGCCTCAGGTAGAATTGTCTGCCGGCACCTCTCCGTATATCGAAGGAGTTGCTTTCGAAAACGGTAATACCAAGATGTCGGGGGCCGGTTTGTTTGTGGATCAAAGCTATTTTGATATTTTCTCTGTGGATTTTGTAGAGGGAAATCCTGGCCAAATTATGACAGGGATCAATAATCTGGCGATTTCGGAAACTATGGCGACCAAGCTCTTTGGTTCACCAAAAGCTGCAATCGGTAAATCTGTGAAATGGCAGGTTTATGACTTTCAGAATGAGGTGGAAGTGACGGGAGTTTTCAAGGATCTTGGAGCTTTGGATGTGGATAAGCATGATTATTTCCTGTCCTTTTCCTATTTCAAGCAGATGCTTGGTGATCGTGTACACTGGGGCAATTTCAATGCTTCGACTTATTTGCTGCTTCTCCCCGATACAGATGTGGGAGCTTTCAACGAGCAGATTGACGGATTTATCAAAGCCAAAGATGAGTGGAGCAACGTGTCAGCTTTTGTGCAGGCCTATGGTGATATGTATCTATACGGCACCTATAAAGATGGAAAAGTGGCAGGAGGAAGGATCAGCTATGTCAGGCTTTTTTCAGTTATCGCACTCTTTATTTTGATCATTGCCTGCATCAATTTTATGAATCTGACTACGGCGAGATCGATGAGCCGATTGAAGGAAATCGGTGTCAAAAAATCCATGGGAGCAAGCCGTGGAGGCCTCTTCTACCAATTTATTGTCGAGTCGCTCGTGCTCACTTTTTTGGCTCTACTACTGGCGGTTGTGCTTGCCTATATTTTACAGCCTTTTTTCAATCAGGTCACTTCCAAGACACTAAGTTTGACCTTTCAGCCTGAATTGATCTTGATTTTGGTAGTGATAGGTTTGATGACGGGCTTTTTGGCGGGAATTTACCCGGCAGCCTACTTATCCAGATTCAAACCTGTGGAGGTGATGAAATCATCCGTAAAGGGAAGTTTTGGAGAGCTGCTGGCAAGAAAGGGACTGGTTGTTTTTCAATTTTCAATTTCCCTTTTGCTGATCATCGGGATCTCGGTAATAGGCAAGCAGATGGCCTTTATCCAAAACCAAAATCTTGGCTATGACCAGAGTCATCTCCTTCAGATAAATGCTTCCGGGGTAAATCCCAACCAGCTGGACTCATTTTTGGCAGAGCTGAAAAATAGTCCAGGTGTGGAAGATGCTTCCAGTTTGAGCCATCCCTTAGTAGGATTGCGAAGTTCTACGATCGGGCTAACCTGGGAAGGAAAAAATCCTGATGAACAGGTGAAATTCGAAAACATATCAGTCAATATGGGCTTGATAGAGACTATGGGACTGGAATTAATTAACGGAAGAGCTTTTTCTCCGGACTTTGGAGAAGAAAATTCCAAGATAATTTTAAATGAGGCAGCAGTACGGACCATAGGATTTGATGAACCGGTAGGTAAAATCGTCAACCTTTGGGGAGAAGACAAGGAAGTGATCGGCGTGCTAAAGGATTTCAATTTTGAGTCGCTGAAAGAGAATGTCAAACCTGCATTCCTAAAGTATGACAAGAGTTTTGCCGAAAAGATCATGGTAAGAATCGGAGCACAGAACCAAAAGGAAACCATTGCAGGAATAGAGGGACTTTTTGTAAAACAAACTGCTCAACCGATGGATTATTCCTTTATGGATGAGGGTTATCAGTCACTGTATGTTTCCGAGCAGCGGGTTTCCAAACTGGCGAAGTACTTCGGGGTGATGGCCATTTTCTTGAGTTGTCTGGGACTAGTTGGACTGGCCGCATTTACGGCAGAGAAGCGCAAGAAGGAAATCGGCGTCCGCAAAGTCATGGGAGCTTCCACCTTTGGAATACTGAGGTTGGTATCCAAGGATTTCGTGCAGCTTGTTCTGCTTTCGATCGTGATAGCCGTGCCCTTGGCTTGGTATTTTGCAGACAATTGGTTGAAAACCTATGCATATCAGACAAATCTTAGTTGGTGGATATTTGCCGCATCAGGGATCTTGTTGGTATTCATAGCGATGATTACCGTGGGAGCACAAGCTTATAAGACGGCATCTGCCAATCCGGTGAATTCACTGAAAAGTGAGTAGCGTGTCGTCATTGCGAGGTACGAAGCAATCGATTGCTTCGTCATTCTTCCTACCGATGACGTTGTTCTCTTTGAGATTGCTTCGTCATTCTTCCTCGCAATGACGGATAAAACGAATCTTCCAGTTTTTAAACCAGTAAAACCATGCTGAAAAACTACTTCAAAATCGCCCTAAGAAACTTAAAGAAACATAAGTTCTACGCCTTTATCAATATCCTGGGACTGTCGGTGGGCGTGGCTGTTTGCATGATTATTTCACTTTTTGTCATCAATGAGCTGAGCTATGACACCGGGTTCAAAGATGCCGATAGAATTTACAGGGTGAAAAGTGAAATAATTTTTGGGGGGAATCATTGGAATATGGTGTTGGCACCGGCTCCTTTGGCAGCTGCCTTACCTGAGAATTTTCCGGAAATTGAGTCTGCGGTTCACTTTAGAACCCGAGGCTCATATCTGGTAAAGCGGGTAGATGAAAATATCAAGGAGCAGGATGTCGTATGGGCAAGTAAGGACTTTTTTAAGGTCTTTGAAATACCAATGATTGAAGGGAATCCTGATCGTGTTCTCGCTGAGCCAAATACCATGGCTATCAGTGAAAGTGCTGCCAAGAAGTACTTTCCTAATGAAGCGGCTTTGGGACAATCGCTAATTCTGGACAATAACCAGAATTTTAGAATTACGGGAGTTTACGAGGATATCCCCAAAAATTCACATTTTCATTTTGATTTTTTACTTTCAGCCGAAGGGTTGGGAGAAGCTCAACGGGTTGCTTGGCTTAGCAATAATTTCCAGACATATTTTAAGTTAAGGGAAAATGCCGGTCCCGATGAGTTGGTGGCTAAGTTGCCCTCTTTGATCAAAACGAATGTTGAACCCGAAATCAGGCAGGTTTTCGGTGACGGATCAACACTTGAGACGTTAATAAGTAATGGGGGTAAATTTGAGTTTGATATTCAACCATTGCTAGATATCCATTTGAAAAGTGATTTGATGGGCGAATTCGAGCCTAATTTCAACATTACGTACATCTACCTTTTTGTAGCCGTAGCACTTTTTATTTTGGTGATAGCCTGTATCAATTTTATGAATTTGTCCACGGCCAGATCTGCCAACCGTGCCAAAGAAGTAGGTATCCGGAAAGTGATGGGTTCGTTCCGTTCTCATTTAATTCGTCAGTTTTTGATGGAATCGATTCTCTTGAGTTGTATCTCATTTTTGATCGCCATGCCTTTGGTTTCACTATTGCTTCCGTTTTTTAATGAGTTAGCGGGAAGAGAATTGGCAGTGCCGTTTTTTCATAGTGGATTTTATGGGATATTACTTTTAGGTGCCATAGGAACAGGTTTGATGGCCGGTATTTATCCGGCGTTTTTCCTTTCGGGTTTCAAGCCGATTAGCATCCTCAAGGGGAAAGTATCCATGGGAATGAAAAGCGGTTTGATTCGCAGCTCACTGGTTGTGTTCCAGTTTACCGTTTCTATTATCCTTATTATCGCGACTATTTCAGTTTTCAATCAACTGAATTACATTCAAAACAAGAAGATAGGATTTAATAAAGAACAGATCATCACTATAGACGATATGTATGCGCTGGGTGCTCAGGTAGAGACATTCAAAAGAGAAGTGCTTGCAAATAGCATGATGGAAAGTGGAACAATCACCGGTTTTTTGCCCGTTTCGAATACGTGGCGCAGTGATACGCCTTGGTGGGCAGAGGGAAAAGATCCTAAGCAATCTGAGAATTTGGTATCCCTGCAAAACTGGACAGTGGACTACGATTATATCAGCACCTTGGGTATGAACATCGTAGCGGGGAGAGACTTTTCTATTCAGTATCCTTCAGATTCCAATGCGGTAATTCTTAACGAGACGGCAGTTAAGAATTTCGGTTTTGATGGTGACCCAATCGGGAAAAAGATCTTCATGATGTCAGATAGTGAGGAGTTGGACTTGGAAGACCTGCAGGGAAGAACTGTGATAGGAGTGGTGGAAAATTTCCACTTCGAATCCCTTAAGGAGAATATCGGGCCTGTGATGATTTTTCCTGACAAAAAACCAAGTGGAATTGCTTCTTTCAGGTTTCATTCAAGTGACACTGAGCAGGTGATCACTTTCATCGAATCCAAGTGGAAAGAACTTGCTCCGGGACAACCTTTTACCTATTCGTTTTTGGATGATCGCTTCGGCAATATGTATGCATCTGAGATAAGACTGGGAAGGGTGTTTGCTACTTTCGCAGCCTTTGCCATTATCATCGCCTGTTTGGGATTATTCGCCCTGACGGCATTTACCGCAGAGCAGAGAACGAAGGAAATCGGAATCAGGAAAGTGTTGGGATCCAGTGTACGAAGTATAGTATTCTTACTTTCCAAAGAGTTTACAAAACTAGTTGTCCTTGCGTTTTTAATTGCTTCGCCAATCGCTTGGTGGGCAATGAATTTGTGGCTGGAAGATTATCAGTTTAAAATCCAATTAGGTTGGCAGGTATTCTTGTCTGCAGGAGTATTCGCTGCAGTGATCGCCTTGCTGACCATAAGCTTCCAATCCATAAAAGCAGCTACTTCCAATCCTGTGAATTCACTGAAAAGTGAGTAGAGTGTCGTCATCGGTAGGTACGAAGCAGTCTCTATTCTTAAGTACCAAGATAGTAGGGATTAGAATCAAGAGGCAAGAGGCAAGGAGTTCACGTCATTGCGAGCGACGAAGGAGTGAAGCAATCTCTATTAATCAGATTGCTTCTCCGCCTATGGCGGATCGCCCGCCTGCTGCAGGGCTGGCAATGACATGTAAAACGAATAGTCCAATGTTTAAATTAACAAACCATGCTGAAAAACTACATTAAAATAGCAGTAAGGGGTTTTGCAAAGCAAAAACTGACCTTTTTTATCAACCTATTTGGATTGTCTCTGGGACTGTGGGCAGCGATCTTGATCGGGCTTTGGGTTAGATCGGAACTGAATGTCAATCAGGAGTTTGCTGAGGTGGATCAGATCTATCGTATCATGGAGCATCAGTCTTATGGTTCGGATATTTTCACCACCACTTCCACTCCAGGGGTTTTGGCAGAAAGTATGAAGGAAACCTTGGCCGAGGTAGAATATGCCTCGACTTACACATGGGGAGAAAGCCAGCTTTTTATACAGGGAGAAAACCGTCTTAAATTCACCGGCCTCTATGCACATCCTGACTTTTTGCAAATTTTTCAGTTTGATGTGATCCAAGGTGACAGAATTCGGATGCTTACAGAAAGCAATGATGTGGTACTTACGGAAAAGTCCGCGATTGCTCTTTTTGGAACTACTGATGTGGTAGGTAAGGATGTGGAGATCAAAAAGGATGTAAATTCGAAAAACTACACCGTACGCGGGGTGTTGAAGGATCTACCTGAAAGTTCCTCCGTGAAGTTTGATTACCTGCTTCCGTATTCCGTCTTTTTTGCCGATCCATCTAATAATTGGCTTAGCGATTGGGGCAATAATGGGCCAAGCACAATCGTGAAATTAAGAAAAGGGACGGATGGGGAGGTGTTTTCGAGACGAATTACGGATTATGTAGCCGAAAGAAATGAGAATTCTAACGTGAGATTATTTGCTTATCCACTGGCGGATTTATACCTGCATGGAAGCTGGAAAGATGGGCAACTGATTGAGGGTAGAATAAAAAATGTAAAGCTGTTTGGTATGATTGGCCTATTTGTGTTGATCATTGCCTGCATTAATTTCATGAACCTCAGCACTGCCAAATCCCAAAAGCGGGCTAAGGAAGTGGGAGTGAGGAAAGTGGCCGGTGCAAATAAGCAGTCTTTGGTGATGCAGTTTATGTCTGAGTCGCTCTTGATTACTTTTTTCTCAGCTATTCTGGCGATTCTTCTGGTAGAAGCCACACTTCCGGTCTTCAACAATCTCACGGGTAAAATCATGTCAGTGCCTTATGGAGATCTGATTTTTTGGTTACAGTTGTTGGCAGTTGTGGTGTTAACAGGAATAGTTGCGGGAAGTTATCCTGCCTTTTATCTATCGGCTACCAAAGTGGTGTCGGTGTTCAGATCATTTACCCGTGCCGGCAAGGGCGTGGTGCTGGCCAGAAAAGGCTTGGTGTTATTTCAGTTTATTTTGGCCACTATTCTAATCGTCGCTACGGTCGTGGTGTATCAGCAGATCAATTTTGCCCTAAATCAAGACTTGGGCTATTCCAAGGATCAGTTGGTCCATGTGACATTGGAAGGCAAACTGCTGGAAAGTTTTGATGTGTTCAAAGCTGCATTGGAGAAAAATGAAAACATACAGGGGGTAAGCAGGTCATCATTTGGTTTTCTGGGGAGGAATTCCAACACCGGTGGAGTTTCCTGGGAAGGAAAAGACCCCGAAAATTCGGCTCTGTTTGAGATTATCCGTGTGGATTATGATTTTCTGGAAACAGCCGGGTTACAATTGGCTAAGGGACGGACTTTCGATCGTATGAACGGGGCCGACTCTACCTCTGGTGCCATCCTAAACCAAACTGCCTACAATTTGATGCAAAAGGACCATGAGGGAAGTGAGTTTTTCAGACTCTGGGAAGATGAACGGACCATCACCGGAGTCGTGCGGGATTTTCACTTCGAGAGCTTCCGCCAAAATGTAGCGCCCGCTATTTTGCTTTTGGATCCGGAGAATACCTGGCAGGGATATGTAAAGGTGAATACTTCGGAAATCAGTGAAACAATCGCTTATTTGGAGACGGTAGCAAAAGACCTCAACCCGGAGTTTCCATTCGAGTATAGCTTCATGGATGAGAATTATGCCAGACTGTATCAGGAAGACGTGAGATTGAGGGATTTGGCACAATACTTCAGCATTTTGACCGTCTTGATTTCTTGTCTCGGGCTATTGGGATTGTCTGCACATATCGCCGAGCAGAAGACCAAGGAAATCGGCATCCGGAAAGTGCTGGGAGCATCCACACTTTCCATTCTTCAGGTGATCAATAGAGAGTTTATTTTAATTGTAGCACTATCCATTGCAATTGGTTCAGGGCTGGCTTTTTGGCTGATGCAGGACTGGCTGGAGGGCTATCAATACAAGATCAGCTTTGAGTGGTGGTTTATCCCGATGGCTGCGGCTGTGATTATGGGAATAGCCTTGCTGACAGTCACACTTCAATCTTTAAAAGCTGCCAATTCCAATCCGGTGAAAGCGATTAAGAGTGAGTAGAGGTGATTCCGTCATTGCTTCTCCGCTATAGGCGGAGAAGCAATCCCGTCGTAACTAACTTCAACTTAGCGTATCAAGTAGAGAGTATCAAGTAGCAAGAGCGAAGACCTAAGAGAAGGAAGTAAAGTCTGAAAGTTTACCTGCCGGAGGTAGGTTGAAGAAGACAACCTTTGAGGTTTTTAAAACCTCGAAGGTTTTTTAGTTTTTGAAATGGGCTTTTAGCCTTGGGGCAGGAGCCAGGGAAGGCAAATCCCGCCCAGCCCTACGAGCGAACGTATTGAATATTTGAATATGCTAAAGAAATCGCTCAACCCGATTACTCAATATCAGCTCCCCGGTGCAGGAGATGTTTTGTCTACTTCTCAAAATTGGAATATTATATGAATCTTCATGAAAACCCATCATTATTCCGAGAGGCTGTTCGATTTACAGCAGAGCAAATGGGGATATTGGATATCTATGAGGAAAAAGACTATTGGATGACTAAAGCACTGAACCTTATTTTTTCTGATCCCATCGGAACAGAGGTAGTTTTTAACCCGGATTTTGTATTAGGTTTCGTTAAAGCCTGTCCCGATTTTTATCGGGAAGACCATTAATTGCAATAAAATCAGGCTGTTTGGAGACTGAGTCCGCCGCGGCGGATATGGTGAAGTCGAAAACTGCAATGCAGTGACTGATTTTGAAGCAATTAATGGCCGCAATAACTTGTGTGCCGTGGCGTAGAAATGCTAATGCATAATGCGGGTTTAAGGGTGATACTGCACTTTCAAAATGTTATGGGTTGATAGAGCGATTTTCTGATATAACGGTTTGATTTGTGACACTTTGAAAGGTCAAGTAACAATCCCCATGTCGTTCTAGAGGGAAAACGAGATGGCATTGTTGAGTGCTACCGGAAACAAAGATTACAGCCTTCGGGCAAATAGATCTCTAGGTAAATTGGTTTTAGTTATCAATTTTTTGTCTTTTTACAATTAAGTTGAAATCCTTCTTTGGCCCACATCATGTTGTGCTTTTTTAATGGGCAAATATTTGGACACATTTTGCCGTCGGCTGATGATAATTTTTATATTTGAAACGAATGATTTATTCTTAAGAGATTCGTAAGAGATTTTTATAACACAAATGATTAAGATGAAAAAAGCGTTGTTGGCTATTCTAGTTGGTTTTTGGGCAACGTCGTTGTCATATTCCCAATCCATTCCCGATTTCGGAAAACTGTCCAAAGCATGTGAACTGTGGGGCTTGATCAAGTACTTTCATCCGGATAAACCCGGAGTAGAATTCGATAGTGCATTTGCTCACCATGTCCCCAGAATGCTAGCAGCAGGAAGTGAAGAGGAATGGGAAGATGTACTTTTTCAATGGTTGGGTATATTAGACGATCCCAATACGCTAGTTTATTTGGATCATGGGAAAGTGTTTGACGAAGGCACCTTTTACTCCGAGTTTACTGCGGACAGTATGCTTATGGTGAAAATATCTGGAAACAAACCATTTGAGGATCTTTCCAAGTTCAACGATTTTTATGAAACCTTATTGGGACAAATTTCTCAGGCGAAAAAAGGATTGATATTTGACCTTCGCAACGAACACCCTATTTCACAGGAATATAAAGGATATCTTGATTATTTTATTCAAGCATTGGATTTAGGTACTGAGACGGTGCCTCAATTCAAAACCCTATATTATTCCGGATTTAGACCGGAATCAGACTATTCCTCTGGAAAATACTCGGAAAATGTCATAATCAGAAATAGCATAGAACCAGGCGACTTCCATCAGCAGGGACTGCAAACTGCGTGGATTGTAAACCGATATACGGAAATGCCCATGACGGCATTGTCCCACCAAGCTTCCGGGATAGGGTTCATATTGAGCGACACAGCATATACGGCCGGCCTACTTCCTTTGTCAGGGACTTATCACCTATCGGAAAAATTGACTGCAAAGTTCAAAACAAAGGGGGTCGTGTCACATTCCGGGGTAGGACTGTTGGCTGATCATGTTTATAGGAAAGACGAAGACCCGAGAGTTATAGCAAGGGATTTTCTGTCGGATAGCGTTAAGCGCGAACGGGTATCCACCGGATCGGCCAGTCAAATGCCCAAGCGTTCCGATGTGGGGTCCTATCCTGATGAAGAATATCCTGCTGTCGGGTATAGGGTGTTGGCTGCCGCAAAGATTTTCACTGTGATCGAAACTTTTTTCCCTTATCACGAGTACATGGACAGGAATTGGAAAGAGGTGTTTGTGGAGTCTTTACCGGATTTTGTGAATGCAGGCGATGAAATTGAATATGGCCTTGCGGTAGCCAAGTTTTATGCCAATATAAACGATTCACACGGTTCTATTTATGGGAACAAAGGGGTGAATAAGTTGCTTGGGGAAGCGCCTTCCCCTGTCAAAGTAGATTGGATAGCAGACCAAGTGGTAGTTACTGCGTTCCGAAGTGATTCCATCTGTAACGCCAATGGATTGGAAATCGGAGATGTCGTAACAAAGGTCAACGGAGTAACTTTTGAAGATTATTTGGCTAATTACAAAAAGTATTTTGCCCACTCCAATGCAGGTTATATGACGCAACAGGCAGCCGAACGGTTTGTAAGAGGCCCTAAGGATGGGGAAGCGGTTTTTACTATTTTGGATAATAACGGGAGGTATTCGAATAAGAGGTTTACTTGGAGCAATTCCTACAACAAAGGTTATAAGGAATTCCATAGATTGGATACCATCACCCTGCTGAGTAAAGACATTGGCTATGCAGATCTGACAAGGATGGAGGAAGCTCAGACAGATCAAATGTTTGAAAAGTTTAAGGAAACAAAAGCCATCATTTTTGATATGCGGGGGTATCCGAACGGTACGGCTTGGTCGATTGCTCCAAGATTGGTCGAGGTTGAAGATGTGCCCTTGGCTTTATTCAGAAAACCGGAGATATTGTCCCCTAGCATCAAAGAAGGAGATTATTTGGCCAATAGATCTTATACCGAATTTACCCAGACCATTTCTCCATCACACCAATGGAAGTACAAAGGAAAAACGGTGATGCTGATTAACCATAAAGGCATAAGTCAGTCCGAACACACCGGCTTGTTTTTCGAGGCTGTAAACAATACGGTATTTATAGGAAGCCCGACAGCCGGAGCCAATGGAGATGTGACTAGATTTGAAATCCCTGGTGGGATCTCGTTGTCTTTCAGTGGGCAGGGGGTGTGGCATGCGGATGGCAGACAACTTCAGCGCAAAGGTTTGCAGCCACATGTATTGGTGACTGAGACAAGAGAAGGTATAAGGAACGGCAAAGATGAGGTGCTGGACAAAGCCTTGGAATGGATCAGTGAAAATGTCAAATAAGAGTAACCATCAAACACCTTTTGATACTGAAATCTGGATGATAGAAGAAAACGAGCGCCTTCTCTACTCTGGGACTAGAAAACATGGTTAGGACTGGGTGTAGTTTGGCTGCCCTGCAAGCGGGCTCCTCGCTAAAAAGCCTTGTATAAGCTTTTTCTTACGTTCGTTCCTACCTTGATATCAATACAAACTTGTAATTTGATATTCTATAAGATGATTTTATGGGTGAAGCTTATCAGATAAGAGATCAGGAAATGCCATACTTTTTGACTTTTCAAGTGGTTGGCTGGGCTGATGTATTTACCAGAAAAGTATATCGCGATTTTGTTTTGGAGAATCTGGGCTATTGCCGGGTGGAGAGGAGGTAGAACAGCTAACTTTTACACTCCAAGCTTCCTGTATGTTTTGGGAGCCTTTACCTGATTGGCAGAACTTTATTTAGCGTTAACAAATAGTATGTATTCCAATCTTCTTCTCCTAGAAGCCTTTGATTTTTTTGGACAAAAATTTGTCCATCTTTGTTTACAATAGGGGTTGAGATTATTCCTGATGGCAATTCAATATCTTCTTGGAGCAATTTGTAATCTGAATCATAAACTGCGGCAAATTTTGGCAAGGATTCAAAGAAATCCATCCACTCAGCTTGATTTTCCCTGTCATAATTCTTCACGATATTTTCGCTTGCTCCCTTTTTGTAAATAAGAATTATTTTGTCTTCAAGCACAAACAGTTGTTCTATCATGGATGGGACTACCATTTCTAGTTTGGAAAATAATTCATCTGTGTTTTGTAAATTTACTTGTGGAAAAGGGATTTTATCTTTCACATTTAGACTGACACTTTCTTTAAAAATCAGATCTTCTTCCTTTTCTTCATAGACATAAAACTTCATTTCAGCCATTAGGAATAAATACCAAAATTTACCTTTTTTTATGATTTTAGGATGATGTAAGAAATGAAAATCGCCGTCTTTGTAGATTGAAGTTTCAGGGATTTCCATTTTCAACTCTATTTCTTTTGTAATAGGATCTATTACCTCCAATATTGGTTCATTGTAATATTTTCTATAGAATTTTTCTTGGTCTTCCCAATCTTTTAGATCTCTTTCAGGGCGGTAGTATGCTAATTTATTTCCCAATTTAAAGGCTGGTCTATTGTAAGGATGCATATAAATATAACCCTCAGGGATAGTGATATTATTGATTATATCTCCTTCATTTGAAAACTGTATCAATCCTCTATATAAATCCATAATTGTAAAATTCCCATCAAAAAAACCTTCTGAATAGGCCATGTTTATCGCATTTGGTCCGTCTGTTTTGAGCTCAATATGAGATGTGATGTTACCGGTTTTGTCAAAAATAATGTAGGATGAACCCCCCTCTTTTTTTGCCAAGAACATTCCGTCTTCTGTATCAATTAATGTCAATTCTTCTAGGTGATTGACCCTGATTGAATCTGTAATTTCAAATTTATAATTTGTTGAAATGAATTGATCTGCGTTTTTATCTTTTACGCAACCAATCAATGCTGCAATAAGAATTACATATGTAAAATTTTAGAGGTAGTCGCTTAAATTCATATATTTATCTATTCAAAAATAGGTTAAATGGATATTTTTCAGAGTCAAAGCATCATAGAGTTTACCGAACGC
>NZ_JAVDWS010000039.1:0-19503 GCF_031457395.1 Algoriphagus sp. 4150 | reverse complement strand
GCCGATCAGAACGGTGTTGGCGGGGAGCTTTTTCAGAACCGCTTCGTTGGTATAGCTTCCGTCCACGCTGACCACCAGTTCCTTGTCGGTAAAGCCATCCCGGTCGAGATTTTCACGCAGGAGCTTGATCCGCTGGGCACCGATGACGCTGAGCTTGGCTTTTTTTTGGGTTTCACGGAACAGTTGCCAATCCTGTTCCCCTGCTGCTTTCCCGGGCTTTTTTACACAGGGGCAATGATGTAGATCAACGGGGATGGCCCGGGCCTGTACCGGGCCCATTTTTGAAAAACAGGATAATGAAAGCTGGATGAACCGCTGCCCCCAAACCAGGTTAGTCTGGAAAGGCGGGCCAAGAGCATCCCTGAGCCAACGGGCACCAAATACGTTTCTTCCTTTTTTTCGTAACAGGGTGTCATCCATGTGGGCAAAAACATACCGCTGTGCCGGATCGGCCAATGCGACGACTTTCCTTCGGATGACACCGAAAATACCGGCAATATCCATCCTGTCCCCTTTAAAAAGGCGATAGGCGGCCGACCAGTCCTTAAACTGATCACCGCTTGCGGTCAGCCAGCCGGTAATGGTGGAACGCCCCATACAGGAAAGCACTCCGTTGACCAGCCTTGCGGCTCTTTGCCAGGTGCGAAACTGCTTGAAGCAGGATTGGCATTCTAAGAAAATGCCCTCCAATACTCCTTTCAGATCTTCTCCGGGAGTTTTTTTTTAAGGTCCGCTACGGACTGGTCACTGCGCTGAAGCACCAGGCGTTGGTGGTCGTCGATGATCCATTCTACCACCTCTCCCCGCTGAAACTCAATGGCCTGGGCCACCGCAGCGGGGAAATTGACATACCACTGTTCGCTTTTTGCTCTTTTGATGAGTTGTACTTTGGTTGGATACCCCATATATTAATCTAGTTTAAAAACTAGATTAAAAAACACAAAAAATGGGCCAAAACTTCAAGCTATGCCCCATTTTATTTGAATGTCTAGTAAATCGCCAAACAAAAGACTCGGGGTTGAAACCCCGAGCTACAAATCTGTCATGTCCCGAAAGAATCGGGACTGGCTCTACGGCATTGTTTCGTTTTTACGGAGGCATGATGCTAACCTGACGGTCCGTCTCTACCACCTACACAAGACAGCTCAGATTTAGCACCTTAGTTTAATGAATAGGGAAGGCCATGGAGTATATGCGGTTTTTGAGACGCAGGAGCAGCCGTTAAAAAAATCGGCTAGCTCCGAGCTTGCCTCGGAGATCCGCCGATTTTTAGGCAGCGAGAAGTCCCAAAAATCAAATCGGTCATAAATCTTTTGTATTCGTGATTTCTTAGCCGATTTGAAGCATAGACTCTGGCGAAGAGTTTTGGATACTTTTGCTCTTCAAAAGTATCGAAGAAAAGAGCAATAACACCATCGATACTGGTCAATAGAGCAATTGCGGATGGATAAAATACATACCGAGCATCCTTTCCACCTCCTGCACCATTCCCCATTTCCAGACAATGATCCTAGGCAGGAGGCCAGGGGATTTGTCATTGCGCTAGCCATGGGTTACGCCTCTGGCTCACCCATGGTTATTGAGAAGTTTGATCCCTTCAGGATCATTTTTTCTTCAAGTCCAGCAGGTTTAGTCGTCCGTGACGACACGGACGGCGGCACGGTTCTTATAGAAATCGGGCATAGATCAATCTAAATTTTCTCCATACACTATATGTGAACCTTTAACCCTTAACTTCTTTTTTATAACACTAGACGAACTGCCATTTGCAAAAGACTTTTTTAAGTCATCATCTAATCATTGATGTCCCTTTAGTAGAAATTATTATATTTAACGAATGTTATATGCATTTTAAAATATAAAAAATGTATTTTGTGTCATAATTCACGTCTATTTGAACCTCCGCTTTACTACAGAGGGACATTCTAGCTAGTGCGATTTAGCTCAATCCAAGTCTAGAATCAGAAGGACATGTTGCTGAATGGACTTTCCATACCGAATTGATTTTCCGGTTTACTATTGAAGCAACGGGGGTCTGTATTGTGAAATAATTGAATCCTTTCAAAACAATGTCTATGAAAAATGTCTATGAAACTTGAAGATGCATTCCATCCATTTAACTATTCCACCGAAGGGAGAAAAACCCCACTGCCCGCTTTTGTTTCCATAGGAGAGCTGATAAAGGGCAAGCTTGCTGCCGGAAAGGACAGGACAGCAGTCTGCGTAGGAGGAGAAGAATATAGTTATGCACGTCTTGACGAAATGGTCAACAGTATAGCTGCCCAATTAGTGCTGAAGGGTGCCGGCCCGGGTGAAATCGTGGGAGTACATATCGAAAGGACTATAGATTTGGTGGCCAGCGCTTTGGCAGTGATTCAAATTGGAGCCTGTTACATGCCCATTGACAGTGAATATCCGGAAGACCGGGTGAAGTTCATGCTTGGGGATGTTGATGTCAGGGTTTTCTTGACTGACAACGATTCTTATTCATGGGGTAACCTTGACTGCAGGAAATTAAAAATTGACAGGTTTATTTTTGAACATCACAGCCCGGGAGTTATGGCAAGAGTCCCGCGGCCTGATGATCCCTCATTTATTGTGTACACGTCCGGCTCTACCGGGAATCCCAAAGGAGTCGCGCTGTCCCGGCAAAATCTTTCTGATTTTTTGAAACATTTTGAAAAAGCACCGGGCTATAGTGAATCAGACAGGGTGATGGGACTTTCCTCGATTTCTTTCGATATGTCGTTTATGGAAATTGTCTTGCCATTTGTGTATGGAGCCTCTCTTCATCTGCTTGACAGATTTGAAAGAAGGGATCCGAGAGAAATTGTCAAAATTCTAAAAACGGGGAAGATAACAAAACTGTTTGCCACTCCTTCACACCTGAAATCAATCGTCGATTACGGATTGTCGGATAAGCAGGAAAATTTGACAATAATTTCTGCAGGCGAGCCTTTGCAGCACACCCTGGCGCTGTCGCTTGTAAAATCCTCAGGCAAAGTCTATAATATTTACGGACCTACAGAGACTACCATTTTTACAAATATCAAGGAAATAACCGCAGATACCGAAGTTGTGACTATTGGAAAGCCGGTCCCGGGGACTACAATCCTTCTAATGGACGAGCATGGCAAACCTGTCACAGATTCGGGTGAATTGGGAGAGATTTATATTGGAGGCAAGGGAGTGGGCTTGGGTTATTTAAACAGAGAAGAGCTGAACAGGGAAAAATTTATTCTGGACCCGCTCCCGAATAAGCTGGGCAGATATTATAGGACAGGCGATCTAGCAGTGTGGACTGCTGATGGGGAACTGATTTGCAAGGGGAGGATGGACCAACAGGTCAAAATCAGAGGACAACGGGTAGAACTGTGTGAAATAGAGAACGCAATAGCCTTGGATAAAGCTGTTGAGCATGTCATCGTGGAAAAGACTACCGCTGAAAATGGCGATGATGAACTTATTGCTCTACTATCATTCAGGAATGGGGAAAAGCTCTCCGGTAACCCTGATAAATGGATTGCCTCCTGCAAAAACAAGCTACGCCTTACGCTGCCGACTTACATGGTTCCGGGCAACTTTGTGGTGGTTGATAATTTTGAGCTGAACCAAAATGGAAAAGTCGATCGGAAAAACGCCCGTAAATTATTTCAGCCTGTAGCTGTTGAATCTAGTTTCCCACCTGCTTCAACCCAGACTAAAGGGAAAAATGAAACAGTAAATATTCTCCTTGAATTATGGAATAAGTTTCTGGAAATTTCTGATAATCAACTGGATGAAGACTTTTTCTTTTTGGGAGGACATTCCCTGCTGGCAGTTGATCTAATATCGGCGGTAGAGAAAAAATTCGGGCTTAATCTTCCGCTATTATTTCTTTTTGAATATCCCACTGTCAATTCAATGGCGTTGAAACTTGACCGACTCACCGCCGCGAAGACTGTTGAGAGTAGTGTATTGGTCAGGTTTAAAGAAGGAAATCCTGAAAAGGTCTTGTTTTTCATCCATGGGGTAGGCCTGAATCCCATAGAGATAAAAACCCTGAATGAATACATGGATGATGACCAAACGATATGGGGTTTGCAGTCACCGGGCATTCAAAACAAAAAAAACAAACCGCTTGATAACATTGAAGAAATTGCCGGATTATATATAGCCGAAATCAAAAAGCTGGGGTATTCCGGGCAATACAAACTTCTCGGTAACTCATTTGGGGGGCAAATAGCATTTGAAATGGCAAAGCAACTGTTAAATGCGGGAGAAGAGATTGGATTTTTGGGAATGATAGATACAGTAGCCTCTATAAAAAGTGGGTATCCGAAGAATGTTTTTGGCCGCATTGGAATGTTGGGAAGAAAAATCCCCTTTGAAATCAGTTTTCTTTTGGATGACCCTGTTTTCTATCTTAAATACAGAGTTAGTTATATAAAGGAGAAAGTTCAGAAGAATAGAATTCCCAAGACCCCGGGTGATGATGGAGATCTTAAAGCCAGAATCATGCAGATAGAAAGCATCAATATGAAAGCTTGGGAGAACTATAAACATGAATTTATCGATACAACTATTACCTTGTTTCTGGCGGAGAAGAGAACTTTTTTTGTCCCTGACTTTGATACCTTTGGCTGGTCGGAATTTGTACGTCATTTGAAAACCGTTCACATGCCCGGAGAACATGCCAATATGTTGAAACCACCGCATGGGGAGAAATTTTCACGGACATTGCAAAACTTGCTTAATTCTTCTGACTAACTAGGGCTTGCTGAAAAAGTCTCAGGTATGCCAGCCCTGCCTACCGGCAAGGCAGGTTCAAGGCGGCCGAGTGAAGATGTATGCTTATACCTAGAATGAGGCCAACGAAGAAGATGGTAGGACTGAGGCTAGCTTAAAACTCCCGATTTTGGGATTTTCTGATGCATGGATAAAGACCTATTGTGGCCACTAAGCTTGCACCTGCTGAAAAACCGCTCGCATCAAAAATGGAGTACTCGTTCAAAATGATAGCTTTTGATTTATTACCGGCGTTTTTCAGCATGCCCTAAATAATCTAAATTCTCACCACACACTACAGGTGAACACTTAACCTATTAACCCTTAACCTCTTGATATGCTTTGAGTGTCTCTTTACTACAAAGAGTCGCAGAAACCGCAAAGAATGTCGTCAAGAAAATTCTCTCACAGATTCCCTCCGAAAGGTTAGGTGCCACTTTGCATAGCGATCCGAAAGCTTTTTGACGCAATAGGGTCGAGCTGAAGTGGCATCATCGCTAAAGTTTACCAAATCTTATGTCGCTTTTGCTTCCTTACCGGTAGAAAAGCGGACATACATATTAAAAAGAATCGGAGGAGTATAAAGTGAAATTAATTTGAAAGTTTGTTGATGTTTTTCAGTAGAGTTTGGTAATATTTTCGCCCAATCGGGATTTCACTGTCTTCGATTTTTACTGTAGTAGAACTGAAGGCTTCGATTTTATTCATGTTTACAATAAAAGATTTATGGATCCTTGAAAATTGATCATAAGGAAGCTTTTGCATCAGATCTTTTACCGTGTTGCGTAAAGTGTACTGCTTTCCATTGACAAAGATATGCGTGTAAGTGCCTTCGGCTTTTATCCAGTTAATATCATTGATTATGATTTTCTTGAGCCATCCATTGTCCCGGATAAATAAATCCGAACAGGCATTTTTTTCTTGTTTGTAAGATCCCTCAGAGTTGCTCTTGTGGTTTTCTATTGCCAGTTCTATGGCTGTAATCAGGGAATTGGTCGTGAATGGCTTGGTAATGAAGCCATCAGGGCGAACGTGCTTCACTCTGCTTATCACATCAGACCCCGAAGCTGAGGTAAGAAAAACGATGGGGATATCCATTCTCAATCTAAGTTCCTCCGCCAATTCAATACCCGTCTTGGTTCCTTTTAATTGGATGTCCACCAACACTATGTCGGGAGCAGCTTCTTCGATGATTAACAGGGCTGTTTCGGCTTCATCCAATGTCTCCATTATTTCGTATCCGTGGAGGCCTAGGATTTCCCGGAGATTTTCAGAAAGGTTGAAATTGTCCTCAACCAATAATATTTTGGTCTTTGTAGATGTTTTAATCATATTTTGCGGGTATAAATTTTCATTTATTCAAAATACACTAAAATTTTGGGTTTAAAGTAAGGTTTTTCTACCAAAAGTTAACAATCATAAGATGAGTGAGCGTGAATCACAAATTACAATTTTCGAAAATGAAGATTTAGTTTTCGATTTAAAATCAAGGCAGTTACTTAAAGCCAGTGACCGGTTATGGAAGCGTTTTGGCAAAAAATTTTCATCTCTTGTAAAAACGCTGGATGACTTTGAAAAATTTACTTCATCCAATTCCGTCGGTCCAAATTACCATATATCTAGGAACTTTCACGAAAAAGGCAATCAATTTTGTAATTATACGCTACAGTGGGAGGGCGGGGATTTTCTGATAAATGAATTGAGTTGGGTCAACCCTCAAAATGACACTTTTCATGTGGTGCTTAAATTCCTGGACAGAAATAATATTTTTGAAGTGCCCTATCCGGCTTTGTTAGAGACCGTGGAGAAATTGGAAAATCCGGCCATTCTGTTCGATCAGGGGCTCACGCGTGCCATAGTAGTGAATGCTGCCTTAACGCCACTTTTGAATCAACCGGTCTCAGAGCTGGCAGAAGGTTTTGTGATAAAAGATTTTTTCGCTGATGAACTTCAATTCAAAAATGTGATGGATTGGGTAATGGGTACGGGCTCCTCCGTCTTTTCAATTGAGGCAAGGCTTTATTTGGGCAGTGGGGAAAGTACGTGGTATGAGTTGACATTGTATAAAACCATTCCGGAAAAAGATGTTTTGATTCTTTGTAGCCTAAAGGATATTTCAGTCCAGAAAGCTACAGAGGAGAAACTTACAAGGACAAATGAGTTGCTTTCCAGGGTATTGGAGGTTCAGAATCATTTCCTGGCCCAATCCGAAGGGGCTAATCCGTATGAATTACTGTTAGGTAATATTCTGAATGTAATAGATGCCAAGCTTGGTTTTGTGGGCAAAGTTAATTCAGATGAGGAGGGAAAAAAGGTGTTGAAGATTCACGCAGCTACTGATTTTTCCCATCAGGGAGAAGCTGCAAGTAGATTGTACCACAAGCACATCAAAGATAACTTCCTGTTCCGTCACTTGGACAATCTATTTGGGGCCTGCATAGTGGAATCCAAAATTATTTTGGAAAACAATCCCCCTTCAAATCCCCATACGAAAGGGAAGAGCATCGCCGGGCACCCATCAATTGACAACTTTCTGGGAGTTCCCATTTTTAAAGGGGATGAGGTGATAGGCTTGATAGGACTGGGCAATAAAGAAGGCGGCTTCACGGAGCAGGATCTTTCTGATCTTAAGCCGTTCGTATCTACCTATTCGGTGATTATAGAGGCCTTTAGATCGGAGCAGGATAAAATTCGATTTGAGAAGGAGTCATTGGTAAAGGCCCGGATACTGGCAGAGGTTGCGGATCATAGTCCTGACCTGATTGTGGTAATGAACGGAATGAATGATTTTGAATTTATCTCTCCTTCGGCTTCCCAATTTTTTGATGAGGGAATTAGGCCTGAGGAAATTCAACGAAAGATCAGCTTACTATTGAAAAAGACAATAAGCCCGGAATTCCGACTGTCTGAAGAGCGATATAGATCCAGGCTGAAGTTGAACATCAAAAAGGATGGAGAATACTGGGTGGAGTCAAACGTCAATATTATTCAGGAGGGAAGTAATCAAAAGGTGATTGCCGTAATAAGGGATGTTTCGTCCCAGATGGATTATGAGCAGAGACTGATCAAATCACTCAAGAAAGAAAAGCAGTTCAATTCATTTGTTTCCGATTTTATGAATATCGTTTCGCATGAATTCAAAACTCCCCTGACTACCATAATCTCCAGTATGGAGCTCTCTAAGTATTACCTGAATAATCTGCCTGCATCCCCCGGAGTCACTAAGATGAAACTGCATTATGAGAAAATGGAGCTTGAACTTGAAAACCTCCATAAGTTGATGGTTCATTCTCTTGATTATGAACGTTTTGTAAATAATAGTCCGGCTTTGAAAAAGGAGAAAATCTACATGGTCCGTTTTGTGGAAAACCTACTTAAAGCCCACGGCTACCTCAGCGATGTTGACTTTGCTTCAGAGATTGACGTTGACTTTACTGTGGATTGGGATAAGTTTCTGATGGAGACCGGTATAATCAACCTGGTAGGAAATGCGTTGAAGTATGGAGGGGACCTCCGAAAACCGGTCGTAAAGCTGTTCCAAAGTCTGGATACCTATGGTATTGAAGTTAGGGATTATGGGTTGGGAATAGTGGAAGAGGAACTGCCGTATGTGTTTACTCCCTTTTTCAGGGGATCCAATGTAAATGGAATAGAAGGCACAGGCTTTGGATTAGTGGCAGTGAAGAATTTTGTGGAGATGCATGGGGGAAAGGTGGCCGTGAAATCCAAAATTAATAAGGGAACCACAGTTGTTGTCAGTTTCCCAAACGCAAAGAAGGAGGGGGATAACTAAGGATCCCCTTAAAATCTGATTTTTGGCCGCTGTGGATGCGGAGATTTTTGAAGAGGACGCCGGTTAGGAATATTTTTGCGGCAGCTTTGCCTGCCGTAGGTGCTGCTCTTGGTGTATAAAGTCAATAATTATGTTATTCAAATGTATAATTACATGATTGTAAATACTTTATATGTTATCCAATGGTATTTTTTTATATTTTTTATGTGATTCACATAGTGTATAGTGTGTTTTAACTTACCTAATATGCGTTATGTGTTCGGGGTTTTGGTGCCAAAAGATGGGCTACAATAAAAGCTTTCCGGACGGTTAGATTTTCGTATTATTCCTATAGTTAGTAGAGAAGCAATACACCCAAACTTTGTAGGAACAGAAGAACGACCATTATGCGGAACAGGGGGAGGAGATATCGAGTCGGGCAGTACCGGGGTTTTCCGGGAGGGCTTTTGTTTCCTTTTTTGGGCAGGCTGATAGGTAATTCTTCTGCGCTGTCAATCTTTTTGTTCTGTCTATTACTGTTTTTAGGCACTTTTGGACAGTTAGCGGGGCAGACTACAAGGGTGTATGCAACTAGCACTAGTATATGTTCATTGTGTCCAATTGGTGCTACAAATCGACCTCTGATGTTCGATAATAATTTAACAACTTATGGAACCTTTTCCTTAGTTTTAACAGGAACCGCTTGGGGGCAGTTAAATTTTTCTCAACAAGTTCCTGCAGGAACTCCTATTAGAATTAAAGTTGGGACTGGCGTAGGCTTAATAAATCTTTTAGGATCCATTACTTTTAGAGCCTATAATTCGGGAGTTGCGGTTAGTCAAAACTATTCTGCTGCATCACTTGTGACCGCTTTGGACGGAGAATATACTGATGAAATTGTTTTCATTCCACAAAATGCCTCAAATGTTCCTGTAGCGTACAACCAAATACGAATTACTATTGCTTCGCTAGTTTCATTAGATGGGGGGATTAGGGTTTTTGAAGCGTATTTCCTTCAAAACTCTCTTGTCAATTGCGGTGGTGTAAAAGACGTAATATATGGAAGCACAGCTACTCTAGTAGGAGGTCTGAATCCTGTAAATAATCCCACTAATGCAATCGATGGTAATGTGAATACTTTTGCGCGGTTGAATTCAAATGTAGGGCTTCTGGATAAAACCTATTTAACAACACTGTTTGATGACCTAAGCAGGGCGGGTGATTCTATACGGGTAATCCTTAGAAATCCATCAGGAGGATTGTTGGATGCCAGTTTAATCTCCCAAAATTTGGCTATTACAACTTACAATGATAGGGCAGTAGCAGAGAATTTGGCTTTGAACGAATCATTTCTGCGTCTTACCTTATTGGGAGGAGCGGGAGACAAATATGAATTGTCATATCCCGCATCGGCCCCTTTTAATCGAGTGGAAGTTTCCTTAGGCCAAGGGTTGTTAAGTGCGTTCAATAGTTTGGAAGTATATGAGATTTCCAGGGCATTGATTTCCTCTCCCATTGTGGAGTCGGATGGAAAGGATTTGGCGATATGTGAAGGAGAGGAATTGACGTTTGAGCCATCGGCACCCCAAGCAGGTGATCAATTTTTTTGGTATGATCAGGCTGGGAATTTAATAGCGGGAAATATCAATGAATTTACTATTCCCCAAGATCTTTCGGTTGGTAACCATCAGTTCAGGCTTGGGACGCAACGTTCAGGTTGTACCAATCAAACTATGCAGAGCACAATACAAGTAACAGTCAACCCTCAGCCTCAGCAAGAAGATATTATTATCAATCCCCAGGGAGGTGTTTTGTACGAGGATGGTAGGATTATCTATCCTGTAGGCGCCACTGTCGACATAGATCCAAACGATTCCCAACTCCCGGCAGGATCGTTTTCATGGTATAGAAATGAAGAAGGAGTTCCGTTAGATGGTTTTGTGTCTGACGGTGGAAGCTTTTCCGTGAATCCAATTACCCAAAGGTTGACAATTAGCAATACGACCGCTGCCCTTTTTGATGACCCAATATTCCTAGAGTATGAAACACCTTTCGGCTGTCAGACAATTAAAGAAATTACGCTGGAAAGTTTTATCATCCTCCCTTCCATGGTTCATTTATTTAATGTCCGTGTCAAGCAGGGGAGGCAGGTGGATTTGACTTGGGAACTCAGTAATGAACAGCTACAGGGTACCGTCACCATCCAGCGCGCATACGCTGATCTTGAGTTTGTAGAATTGGCCAGCTTGCCTATTACTTCCGGTGAGGAAAGGGTTCGTATGGATTTCACGGACCTCAATCCTCTGCCCGGCCGTAATTACTATAGGCTCTTTGTAATGAAAGAGGGAGGAAGTGCCGGTTTCTACAGTGAGGTTCGGATGGCTGAGGTCAGCGATTTTGGGATACCGGCTTTTAATGTGTTTCCCAATCCCTTTACGGATCATTTTTATGTCAAATCCACTGTGGATTTGGCCGGACCTTTGGTGATAGCCTTACTGGACAGCAGGGGGGCTGTACTACTGTCACAAAATATGGATAGTCTCTCCAGCGGAGAATTGATTGAGTTTCAGGATTTGGGGCATTTGTCCGCCGGGGTTTACATGCTCCGGTTGCAAACACGCAATGGAAGTAAGGCATACCGTGTCATTAGACAAAGCGAGCGTTAAGGTAGATTTTATTACTTGCTTAAGGAGCTTATCTTTTTCACCGGAAGCCTATGCCACTGCATGCTTTGGGTAGATGGAAATCTAGAAAAGACTTTAAGGAAAGATCGCCGGAAATTTATTTTTTGGCTGAATAGTTTAATCATGCCTCATTCCATAGTAATGTAACGGTATTTGTTACCAAAAGGTGTTTTATTGTTATTTTTTCAGCCTATACTACGCTGTTTTTTGAAGTGAAATATATTTTAATATATGTGAAATAACTTAAAAAGCATGTGAAAGTAACGTCCCCGCTTGTTTGATTCTATTGGTTTGCTGATAAGTCCAGCTGTCGCTATTTTTAGAAAATAAAATAGGCAGGAGAACCGAAAGGGCAGGAGGCCCAATTGTTACTTTATATTCCCGGAAAACTTCTTCCCTTTTATTCAGGGAGTACCAATGGGGATTGTTCCTGTTATGGACTTATATTTAATTATCTTTTGTGATAATTTTATATATCTAAACTTTAAGAATGAAAAATTTTAAATAACATGAAATTAAGTGTTTAGGGGGTTCTATTCACACAATTCCGGAATTAAATAGATTTACTTTAAAAATTAGTTTGTTTCGGGGTTCGAAGCGGATAACTCAGGGATGTTATAGTAAATCATCTACCTTAGTTTGAGATTTTATTGATGTTCTTAAGAAAATCTTGATAATATTGTTTTCCCACGGGAATTTCTTTGTCGTTTATTTTTATTGTAGTTGCATTGACTGCGTCCACATTCTTTAGATTGACAATATAGGATTTGTGGATACGGGCAAATTGGCCTTCCGGTAGTTTTTTTATCAATTCCTTGACGGTGTTTCTCAACGTATACTGTTTGTTGTTTACATGGATTTGGGTGTAAGTTCCTTCTGCTTTGATCCATTCTATTTCGTCCACTACAATTTTCCTTAACCAGCCATTTTCTCTAATATATAATTCCGGTTTTACGATTACTGACTGATCTGATTTCATAACTTCTTGATTTGTAGCTATTTTAGAGTTTGATAGAGCCAGTTCAATGCTTGTAATCAACCCTTCCATCGTAAAAGGTTTGGTTATAAAACCGTCGGGCTTAATATGTTCCACTTTGATTATTATGTCTTTTCCGGCAGACGAGGTCAGAAATACGATGGGTATAGAAGTGAATTTTCTGATCTCTCCGGAGAGTTCTATTCCATCTTTGTCTCCTTTTAACTTTATATCAAGAAGGATCAAATCAGGTTCTTTTTCTTTAATTACTTGTATTGCGGATTCGGCTTCAGTCAAGATTGCAATTAATTCATATCCGTGAATTGCAAGTACTTCTTCCACATTTTCTGATAGGTTATGATTGTCCTCGATCAGTAGTATTTTAGTTTTCATTTTTGGTTTTTTGGTCACAGATACTTTTGCACGGCTAAGTTAATGAATGATTAATTTTAATTACTGTATAATATTTTCTTTCTTCCTGTTAGGGTGATTTTATCCGTGCCTTTGTTAGGGGATCATCCGACTTGGCACGAATTTTTCTTGTTTCTTTAGGGGTAAGGCTAAAGAATTTTTTTTCCACTTTTTTATGCCATTCACTGAAAACACCGGCTCTTGATTCTGGTGCCTTTGCTGTTTTTTAATCTTTAATATTGGGTTTATAGTTTATTTTAGATAACACCCAAGCTACACTTGATAACACAAATTTACTGCTCAATTACAGATGTATATTATTCATATTATATGCTGGCATAATGCGTTAATTTTGTTTTAATGGCATTTTTAAGTGGCCATCAAGGACATTTTAAGGAAGGGAAAAGAGGGCGTTATTAAGGCTTCGGTTTTTGAAGGTGGGGGAGATGTCCTTTGTTTGTTGACTTGTTGGACTAAAGTGCGGATTGTCCATTTTGCAGTAACCGTTAGAAGAATGTTGCTGGATTTTACTGATTTTATTTTGTGTTTTTTTTGAATCCTAGGGTTGATTATAGACAGATTTTTATTTGTCTTTTTATTGATTTTTCGATTCATAAATCATAGTACTCGTGATTATCAATTTTGCCTCATAATTATATGATGATGAAAAGTTTACTTACTTCGAAAAGCTGGTTTTTTAAGAAGCTTTTTTTAATACTGTTGGTGGCCGGCATAGGAGGAATAGAATCCTATGGTCAGACGAAGGAATTTGCGACTTGG
The DNA here is from genome assembly GCF_031457395.1 of Algoriphagus sp. 4150. Lineage (NCBI taxonomy): Bacteria > Pseudomonadati > Bacteroidota > Cytophagia > Cytophagales > Cyclobacteriaceae > Algoriphagus > Algoriphagus sp. 4150. The sequence continues at coordinate 6,113 of NZ_JAVDWS010000039.1, read as the reverse complement.
ACACCGAGTACGGGAGCCGTACAAACAGGATTAACAGGTGTTGGGGGAGCCGGAGTTTCAAATGCTTCCAGTGCTGCCAATAATTCCGATGTCAACTTTGCGGTCATTTCCTCAACCCGGCTATCAGTTTTGGCTGGAGGAGATGGATGGTTACAATTAAAATTTCCTGTTAATAAACCTACAGGTACTACTACTTATGTGAAGATTGACTTACCGGATGGATCAGGTCTTAACCTGCTTAATCTTCTGGGATTGGTCAATGAGAATATAGTAACCACCTTTTATCAAAACGCTGCCAATACAACAGGAGGAGTTGGTTCTGTGGTAAGCACCAATAGTCAAAATGATACTCGGTTAGTTGTGGATTCGTCAGGTGATTACTATCTGGCAGTCACACCCGGAGCAAACAGTGAGTACAATTCCTTAAGAATATTGCTTCAATACCCGGCTGGTCTTGGAGGAGTTCTGGATATCGGTACTTTTAGAATGAACGTATATAATGCGTTTACATTAGTTGATCCTACTTGTGCAGAAGCTGAGTTTGCTGATATTGGACAGACTTCCGGTATCAATATTAGCCTTTTGGGAAGTGAATTGGTTACCAACCCTGAGAATGCTATCGACGGGAACTTAAGTACCTATTCATCCATAAGCTATGGTGGATTAGTGAATATTTCAGCAGCTGCTTCGGTCTTTCAGACGTTTTATTTCAATGGGCTTTGGGCTCCGGAGGATTACTTTAAAGTTACTTTCGCAATAAACGGAGGGTTAGCAGATCTCAGCCTTTTAGGAGATTATGAGGTTAGGGCATACGATGGAGGCGAATTGGTTTTCTCAAATAAACTTACTTCCGGTCTTGTAAACAACCTTGATCTTTTAGGTCTAATTCAATCAGGTGATCCAGTGACTTTTGCTTTTGGTCCTGGAGTTTCTTTTGATAGGGTAAGTGTAGGGCTGAATTCGACAGTCAACTTGGGCGTTGCGAGTTCTCCACTCCGAGTTTATGATGTTGCACGGTATGGTGCTTCCTGTGTTGATCCTAATCCATTGCCAACTCCTCCCGCAACAGATCCTATGCTTAGCAATAGGGATTGTGAAGCTACAGTTCTTAATTTCCAAAACGCCAATTTCCCTTTTAATGCAGTAGATGGGAATAATGATACATTTACCACGCTACAGGCAGGATCCGGGACACTTTTGGGTATAGATTCATTTGATGGTCAAATTCAATTGGGCTTTGACCAAAAAAGTGCAGGGACAACCTCTTATATCCGTATAGACTTTGATGAAGAAGCTCTTTTGGGCTTGCTGGATGGGTCTTTAGGGGATGCACTGGATTTGGTTGGTGGATCCTTATTGGGAGGAAATAAGCTATTTACCGTAGAAGCACTCAATGGTGCTTCATCCGTACTCTCTGCGTCTACAGTCAATGGATTTTTTAACCAGCCGGTACGGATTGTTCAGGACAAAAACAATCACTTTTATGTTGCCTTAACGCCAACATCAGCTTATAACAGTGTCAGAGTTACACTTCAATATCCCGGTTTGATTGGAGCAGCTTCTACTACGACCATGAACGTCTATCATGTATGTAGCTCTACCGGTTTTGAAGAGTGCGAGCAGGCATTTTTAACTTACTCTGAGTCCACAGGTATTAGCTTGGATCTTCTGGGTCTGGGAGCAGCCGGAGTATCTGATGCAGGATTTGCCATCGACGGTAACCCTGCCACTTCATCCAAAATCAGCATCGGTGCCGCGGGATTGGGATCCGGCGTATATCAATTTGTGGATTTCCATTCTCTATCGGCTCCTCAGGATCATTTCAGAGTGAAGTTGGCAATGGAAGGCGGGAATTTGCTGACTGCCGAAGTGCTTGGCAGTATAGTGATCAAAGCATTTGATGGAGAGACTGAAGTATTCTCACAAGAGCTGAGAGATGGATTGATCTCCGGACTGGACTTACTGGGCTTACTTCAAAGTGGAGGAACACTTAATCTGCCATTTGGCCCAGGTCTGGCATTTGACAGAGTTGCGGTTGGAATAGAATCACTGGTAAGTGCCAATGTGATCAGCAATCCGGTTAGCGTATTCAGCATAGAGCGCTTCAGCGAAGCTTGCCCTGATCCGGAATTGGAGACTCCTGCGGAGACGGATCCTCCGTTTAATGTTTCCGATTGCGCCGTAGAAGTGGTGGATTGGTCAAATACCAACTTCCCACTCAATGCCATTGACGGACATAACGATACCTATGCAACATTATCTGCAAGTACAGGTACTGCCTTGGGATTGGGAGCGTACAGCAGTCATATAGAATTGAAATATGCTGCTCCGGTAGCTGCGGGTGAAACTTCCTATGTAAGGATAGAATTTGAAAATGATGAACTGAATGCCTTACTGGGTGGAAGCTTGGGTTCCGCTTTGGCTGATTTACTTGGAACAGTGGCACTTGGTGATCATTATTTCACTGTCACTCCGAAAACAGCCGGTGGAACAGACATTTACACCGCCACCAGCCAAAATGGTTTTGGAAATCAGGATGTGCGCGTAGTACAGGATGCCTCCGGTAGATTCTATATTGCTTTTACCGCTAATGAATCTTACCAGTCAGTGAGAATCGATCATTTCTTGACTGCATTGATAGGAGCGGGAAATACTGCAACCATGCAGGTATACAGCATGTGTAGAGAAACAGAGTTTGACCTTTGTGAGCAGGCTACCTTCACTGATTTTGATGGATCTGGAATTGCTTTGGATCTTTTGGATATCACTCAGGGTGGCGTATTTAATCCGCAGAATGCTATTGATGCAAACAGCTCAAACTACTCTACCATCAACTTGGGTATTGCAGGAGTGGGAGCTTCTGTATATCAGAATATTTACTTCAAAACCAAATCACAGACTTCTGATGCACTTCGAATCAGAGTGCAGCTGGACCAACCGGGTATATTGAATTTGGATCTTGCAGGTTCATATCGGGTGATTCTTTACAATGGTAACCAGGAAGTGTATAATGAAACACTTCAGAATGCACTTATCAATAACATTGATTTGCTGGGGCTGCTTAATTCCGGAGGTATTCAGGAATTAACGATAGAGCCGGGAGTGGTCTATGACCGGGTAAGCTTTGGACTTCAATCTCTTGTGTCTATTAATACCAGTGCTCCGATTAGACTATACGGTGTCAGCAGGATTTCTGAGGGATGTCCTGATCCGGATGTGGCAGAACCTCCTTACTTGGACCCTGTTTGTGCTGAGGAATTGATAAGCGCAGCCAATGCGGATAATCTTCAAAACCTTTTTGACGGTAACTTCAACAGCTTTGCTACCATCAATTCAAGTGGCGGGTTACTTGGGACTGGATTAGGTGCTTTCTCAGGCCATGTTACTCTTGGTTACGGTGATGGGGTAATAGTGCCGGCCGGAACTACCTCATACATGAGAATAGACGCTGAAGATGGTTTGTTAAATGCACTTTTGGGAGGTAGTATAGGAGGAGTATTAAGTGACCTACTAAATACGGTTATTCTTGGCAATCACTATTTTGATGTCAAGGCAATTGATGCAGGTGGCAACGAACTTTTTACCGCTAGCAGCGCCAATTCTTTCAATGGACTTAATGATCAGGTAAAAATTGTTCAGGATGCGCTGGGCAGATATTACTTAGCCATCACTCCAAATGCTGACTACAACAGCATCAGAATAGAAGATCATACCGGCGGAGGATTGTTCGGTCAAGATAATAGTATCAATATCTATGGATTGTGCTATGATGAAGGCGCAGAAGCTTGTGCTACAGGATTTACCACTTCTTTTGACGGATCGGGATTGACTGTTGGTCTTGGTTCCATCGGTAACTATGGTGTGACCAATCCGGAGAGGGTACTTGACAATAACAATAACGACGATTACTCCGAGATAAGCCTTGGCGCATTGAGTGTAGCAGGTTCTATCCAGCAGAATGTTCAGTTCAGACAGATTATTCCCGCTGATGGATCATTCAAAATCAAACTTGGCATTGGCACCGGTGTGTTGGATGTAGGTGTCTTTGGTAGAATAGATGTAGTTGGGTATTTGGATGGGAATGAAGTCTATGATGAGACTTTAGAAAATGCTGTTGCCGGAAATATCAATTTGTTTGATCTATTTAACAACGGCGGCAATGAGGAAATCAGAATTTCATTTGGTGTAGCCGTCGATGAAGTCGCTATCCGGCTAAGATCGTTGGCTTCTGTAACTGCAGTGCCGGATCTGAGATTGTTCTATATTCTTCAGGATTGCGAAACTCCTGATTTCCAAAGCTGGAAAAGCTACATCATCGATGGAGACCCAACGTTGACTTCAGTGTCGGGCGGTGAGACTGTTCAATATACTATCCATGTGAGAAACACAGGGACTGTTCCGATGACCAACTACCTGATCACTGATGCTATTCCTGCACATACTACTTATGTAGATGGAAGTGGCGGAGTGCTGAACGCCGGTGTAGTTACTTTTGATAATATTAACATTGCTCCGGGAGCAACTGAGACGGTCAGCTTCAGCGTATTGGTTGATGAGATTTTGACAGATGTTGAATTTATTTCCAACGTAGCCTTGATCAAATCACTTCCTGAAGATCCGGGAACAGAAACCTATCCTCCTTTGGATAATGAAAATCCTACAGATCCGGATGAGACCGGTGATACGGGAACTGATATTCCGGTAAATCCTATTTTCTCGGCTGAGATTTGGAAATCTGTTACTGTAGACGGAGATGGGTCTCTTACTACTGTAAGTGGCGGAGAGACTTTAGTCTATACTATTTTTGTAAGAAATACAGGAAATCAAGCCCTAACTGATCTCACAATAAGTGATGAGCTTCCACTGGGTGTAAGCTACGTTTCAGGCGGAACTTTGGCCGGAAATACAGTAACCTTCTCCGTAGCCGCTGTGGCTGCGGGAGAGACTTTGTCTGCGGGTACTTTTACAGCTACCGTAGACTCTGATCTGACAGGAATAGATGAGATCAGAAATATTGCGATCCTTACTTCGGCTGATTTGCCTACAGGAATTGAATCTTATCCTCCTGTGGATAATAGCGATCCAACTGAACCTGATACTTCCGCTGAGCCGGGCACATTAGTGGATGTTACCCCTGTACATGCAATTGATTTTGACAAAATTGGATTAAGCAATAACGCAGATAGCGACGGAAAAGCCGTAGTTGGCGACATTATCACCTATACGCTGACAGTTTCTAATACCGGTAACAAAACACTTACTGATATCTCAGTGGTAGATCAGATCCCTGCAAATACCACTGTAGTTGACAATGGTGGAGGTACTGTTGGGGCAGGTACATTGACTTTTGATATCTCATCACTGGCAGTCGGTGCCATCGAAGAATTTACATTCACTGTTCAAGTGGATGCAGTGACGGGTTCCGATCCGATTATAAACACTGCGGAGGCTTTCTATACGGATGAGGCCGGAGACAGTGCGTCTGAAACCGCACAGCATTCCATGCTTACTGATTGTACAGCACTTGATGCAGGGAATATTGAATTGTCTGCAGACCAAGATGCTATTTGTGAAGGAGAAAGTGCAACCCTTACCGCTTCGTTGACGGGTGTTTCCATTGCTGATCCGATATTTAGATGGTACACCAATGAAGACTTGACCGGATCCTTCGAAGAAGGTTCGGAAATTACGGTGTCGCCTACTGCGACGACGACTTATTATGTAACTGTTTCAGCTGAAGGATATTGCTTCAGCACTCCTGCGGCTACTACTTCCATTACTGTGAACGAGCTGCCTGCGGTACCGTCTACAAGTTCAGATGTAATTATTTCCGAAGGCTTCGGTACGGTGTTGACGGCTACTGTCGATCCAATGCCTGCGGGTGTTGAGATTGTATGGTACAATGAAGGCATGGTTGAAGTCGGAACGGGAGACTCCTATAACACGGGGGTACTTTCCGCGGGAGTATATACGTATTATGCGGGTACGAGAAACACGGCCACGGGCTGTCTTTCCGTGGGAACGACGGCGGTAACGGTAACGGTGGTTCCTGTAACGGATGACTCGGACTGTACGGTGGCGAATGCGCAGAGCAACGGGACGTACTTCCTGTG
>NZ_JAVDWS010000038.1:0-20284 GCF_031457395.1 Algoriphagus sp. 4150 | reverse complement strand
TGACCAAATAACTCCACTTCTTCCTGACAACCAACCTATTGTCACCAGCTGTCAGTATATAATTTCGCTACTGGCAGAATCCCGTATATTCATATAGTTTTTTCATAGTTTTTAAAAATCAAAAGAGAATACTGCGAAGCCCAATTCATCCTCCAGATTGACATAAGACCAGAGTTTGCCGTCTTTCATGAAATAAAACCTTGGATGTCTACCGATATTTTCCAGCAAAGTTTCTCCCAACAGATTTAGATCAGCATCGTAGACGAATAGATAGACGAAGGATTTATAATTTTTCTCGTTTTCAATTTCAGATCCCTCCTCCAAAGGGGATGTAATAATCTTATGACCCAACCTGAAATAGAACTGTCTCTTATCATCCCACATCATTTTGCCAAAACTGATTTGGGAGGAGGATTTAGCCGTTTCCGCAAAAAATTCAGCTTGACCGGAGACCTCATTTTTTACTGATACTGTTTTCGAATTGGGGACCAGTTGATGTTGAAATGTAATGAGTTGAAGACTGTCTTTTTGATAATCAAATTTGTATACAGAAGAAGTGACTTCATTCGAAATAAAATGTGCGCCGTTTACCTCTCTGAGTATAGATTGTGGAACGGAAAGGATACTTCTATCACTCATCATCACACTAAAATCATTCGCTATGTTCAGGGCGGGCAGGCTGATGAATTCTCCCGTTTTGTCTTTTGGATTTAATTTGACCAAATCCTTTGCGCCATTATTATAATAGCCTGTTAATGAGAAGAACCAATTTTGGTCGGAAGTCATCAGTAATTGGTAGTTGAAGGGTGAATCAATTTCCAGCCCGGTAAACTCGGAGTTACTCAATTTGAATGAGGTTAGGTTTTTTCCGTTGCTGTCAAAAATCCCCGTGGATTGGAAATTAGTAAACAGAAATTGATCCTTCGTAAGGGACTGAACACTTTGAACGTGCTCTCCAACTCCGTTTGGTCCCTCTTTTTCAAAGGGTAGAAATTCCAAAAGCTTCAATTGATCCAAGTCAATGACAGCAAGATTGTAATCCTGATTATTAAAGAGGTAAAGGGTTTTTTGATCCTTCGCTAGGCTTGAAAAATGCTCCAATTGGAATTCATTCTGGATTACTAAAAAAGACTCCCCTGGATCAATAACTACCGTATCCACAGAATAGCTCAGATTCCCGAAGGCATTTTTCTGCTCAGTCGATTTATTTTCTTTGTTGCTACAGGAAGCAAGGAAGGCGAGAAAAAAAATCGTTAATAGTCTTCTCATAATTTTAAAAATCAAAAGTGAATACTGCAAAGCCCAGTTCGTCTTCCACATTGACATAGGACCAGAGCTTGCCGTCTTTGAAGAATTTTTTTGAAAATGGATCAGCCAAAATCTCAGCCTCCACGATTTGGTTTAATTCTTTGTCAAAAACCGTCAGTACATTTCTAAATATCAAGGAGTCTCCTATTTCTCTATCAAGTTCTCTGGAAAACCTATAAAATCTGCTCTGGTTTTTATCGAAATAGAATGGCCCGAATCTGACACTTTTTTCAGCTTCTCTTAAAAGGTCTTCGAATTCATTGATCGTTTCTGCTGATGTTCGGGTTGGGATGGCTGTTTTGTCCTGAGCCAGTTCTGAATGGAAAGTCATTTTGGTGGCTGTTTCACTTTCTAGATTCAAAGCAATCGCTTCATGGGCATATGCGGTAGATATGATGAGTTGATTCTCAACCAGTATCAGATGAATTGGCTCATGGCCTTTGTTGCTCAATCTTCCTTGCACAAAAAGGGAATAGGTGTAAGGCTCAATTTGCTCTGCCAATTCCAGCGGTATTTTTTTTACGCTCGTATCTTCCAGTGAGACGATCGCCAATCCCTGAGGAACCTGTTCAAGATTTTCATAAATGCTGTAGAGAATCTTTCCGTTAGTGATTTTTGGATTAAACGGCGACAGCATATCAGGCGCAAGACCGGACAAAGCCTCTTCAGTTAGCGAATACCTATGCATAGAATTTAGGTCTGAATTAAAGATCCTAACTTCATTGAATCCATAAAACACCAAATCTTCAGTTTGGTCAAATTGGATTGCATAGGGCCAGCCTGTACCGAGTACTCCTTCTTTTTCTGTGGTAATCTTATGAAGCAATTCCAGGTTGTCCAAGTCGATAACTTCCAACTCGCTCTTTGGAGAGAAATTGAACAGCTTCTTTTGATTATTGGAAATGCTGGAATGACTTAAAGCAGTCTGGAGATAGACCAACTCATCTCCTGCATCCACCATTACCGTATCTATGCTATATGAAAAATCAATTTTCTTCTTTTGGGCTTCGTCCGTAGGTTTGCCACAAGAGAGGCAAATTCCGAGCAGAAATAGAGGGAATAGTTTTTTCATAGTTTTTAAAAATCAAAAGTGAATACTGCAAAACCGAGCTCGTCTTCTACATTGACATAGGACCAGAGTTTGCCGTCTTTGAAGAATGCAGATTCAGGTGTGTCTTTTAGGCCTTTGATCAAAGTCTCTCCGACTAACTTCATATCGCTGTCAAAAGCCAGCAAAAACACTTCTTTCTTGGCCTTGATAGCAGGATCTAGGGTAGGTTTGATTAAACTGGCGATTCTGAAAAAATACTGTCTGCTGTCATCCCAGAGCAGAGGGCCAAATTTGATCTGGGTATGAATTTTTCCAATTTCAGAATTCCATTGATCCTCCTCCGTCAATTGCTTTTGGTGCGGTGGGTCAGTTTTGGCTTTTGGGATAGACTGAAGCGGGAAAGAATGGACTTCTAAAGAGTCCAACTTAGGATCAAATGCATATAAATCACTCGTGGCAGATGTGGAGATGTAAAACCTGCCATTCTGATCCAAAAGATAAATGTCCTCACCTGATACCTTAATCATATCCTTGCCGGTCAGCATCAGTGTGAACGCTAATGTAATATCCAGCGCTGGCAGCTCCATCAGTTTTCCATCCAGACTAGTGCGGTCAATCACCGCGAATTTCATTTGACTTTCTATATCGAAAACAGAACCCGGTATGGAGTAATACCGCTGCATGTCTTGACTGACCCTGAGGTTGTTATTTTGGAGCTGAGTATTTTCATCAATTCCATTTACCTTTTCTTGATTTAACTGGATTGCTTCGAGTTTTTGGCCTTGGAGATTAAAAATACCGGCATCCCGAAAAGTACTAATTAGCAAATTGTCCCCTGAAATCACATTTATATTCCAAACAGAAGTCCCTACTCCATTTGGCCCCTCTTTCTCAAAAGGAATCTTTTCTTTCAATAAGAGTTTGTCTAGGTCAATTACGGATAATTTCGCCTCCCGCTCACTGTAGAGATACATTTTACTCCTGTCAGCAGAGACATCAGACAAGCGAAGGCTACTTGAAAGATTGATCAACTCATTCCCTGAATCCACTACTACCGTATCTGCGGAGTATGTCAGATTATTGAGGATATTATCTGATTCTGCTTTTTCCGAATTGGCTTTTTCACCGCAACCGGCGAGAATGGTAAGCAATAAAAGAGGTAGTAGTTTTTTCATATGATTATAATTGTTTTTCAGTGGCCATATGGAATCTCGCATAGTTGATAATCATACCTATGTGTGACTTTTGAGTCATGCTCGATTTCATAACATCTAAAAATCAAAAGTGAATACTGCGAAGCCCAGCTCGTCTTCTATATTGGCATAGGAATAGAGCTTTCCGTCTTTGAAGAAATAGTGCACTGGCATTTTTTTCAAGGAATCAATTTTTTGTTCACCGATAAGACTTAGCTCCTTATCGTATCCATAGAGAAAGACTTCTGATTTCTGGGAGTCTTTTGAGGGGTTTTTGCTTCCGAGCCGGTAGTATTGCTTGGTACTGCTGTCCCAGACAATTTCGCCGTACGTGATCTGCCCATCAATGTCCGCGATAATGTCCTCATATTCCTTTTTGGAATTCACCTCTGATGGATATGTGCCGCTCTTTTCTACAGCTGTAAGTTTGTGTGGAAAGCTGATAAACTGCAGACTGTCTTCCTCAGGATTGTACACGTAGATCGAACTGCTGCTACCCACTGTGACGCCCATCCGTTCATTAATTTCATTCAAGTGGAGGTCTTCAGCTCTTAGGTCTACATCTTCGCTGGAGGTGAGGATTATGGTGAAATTCTTTGCCGAATTGAATTCGGGCAGTTCCCAACTTTTTAGCGATTTACTTTCCAGATTGATTCGCACGAAGTGCCATATTCCTTCAAAGAAATCCCCCACCAAAGCATAGGCATACTTGCCATCAGGAGATACGTACATCTCATAAGGCATTTGGATTTCTTTTTGAGACTCATCCTCAGAAGATGAGAATTTGGAAAGTGTCAGATCCAGTTCTTTGCTGCCATCTGATCGGAAAATACCTTGGGATTCAAAGGAAGCGATCAGAAAGCGGTCTTTAGCTAATGGTTGAATAGTTAAGATATATGTCCCTATCCCGTCTGGACCTTCTTTTTCAAACCCAAATGAAGTGTCCAATGCCCTCTTACCAAGATCTATTTTTTGGATTCTGGTTTTCTTCTCGTCAAACAGGTAAATAAAATCCGGATTGTTTGATTGACTTGATAATTGAACTAGACCGGATAAATCAAATAGATCTTCCCCAGACTCTATAACCACTGTATCCACCGAATAAGATAGATTCTCAAGGATATTTCCCGTGGTCAGTTTATTGGAATCAGTGGATTTTCCGCAGGAAAAAAGTAAAGCAATAAAAATAAACAATAAAGACTTTTCCATTCTAAAGAGTTTAGGATGGAAAATACTTAATTCATTGCAGAATAGTTAGTTAATAAATGTAAAATTAATATCCCTATCCCCAGTGATGCCGGCAATCCTATTTTCATTTATCCAGAGGCGGGAAGAAGAAAGCCGGAAGACCGAAAAAATCTTCCGGCTTATTTCTAATCCACTGACTCCATCAAGGTGCGGAATGGGATCGCCTTCTCACCATACCGTGCTTGAGTTTCGTAGCGCAGGGCATTTGCATAGCGGCTTTCGTATTCGATCAGCATACGGGTATTTTCTGCAAAAAACTGTATGCTATAATTGGTCACGCTGTCATCGGGACTATTCAGCAAGCGAAAGAATTTATGCTCTGTAAATAAGCCGGTGGCAAAAATATCAGGGATATGTGTGTCTTTCATCCAGTGGACGAAATCCTCTTCTATATCATTGGAAACGGTGAATGTGATGTTGTAAAGAATCATATCGGGGAATTTTGGCAGGAATTTCGTTTTTTTGCAACCGGATTTGAGATTTCAAAGTTAGGAATCCAAACACGAATAATTGAATTTACTTCCCTCAAAGCTCTCCCTAACTATGCATAAAATAGCCCAAGCTCCCCCAGAGGCTCAGAATAAGCGATTGATTATCGCAAAAATCGTGGTGGTGGCTTTGTATGCCGTCGGCGCTATAGGGCTGAGCTTACCGGAATACCGGGAGTACTTTCTGATGCTTACTCCAGCCCAGCTCTTAGTTACGATGATTTTGCTTTTGGGATTTCACAGGGGATGGAGTGAAGCTTTCCCCGTCTTTGCGGCAGTGGCTTTCTGGCTGGGTTTCGGAGCTGAGCTAATCGGGATACACACGGGTTATATTTTTGGTGATTATGTATATGGTGCTGCGCTGGGGCCTAAGCTTTGGGAAGTACCCATTGTGATAGGCGTGAACTGGTTTATTTTGGTGTACCTGACCGGCTCGGTGTTTTACAAGGTTACAGACAATGATTTCTATGCGGCGCTACTTGGGGCGACTGCCATGACGGCGCTGGATTATGTGATGGAACCTGTGGCAAGTGCGTTGGATTTCTGGTATTGGAAATTTGACATCATACCCCCCGGTAATTATCTCACCTGGTTCTTGGTGGCATTTCTGATCCATTACATTTATAGAAAAGGCAATTTTGAAAAGAGCAATCCACTCGCCGCTTTGGTGCTGATTGCGATGATTCTCTTTTTTGGGATTTTAAATTTCACTGTGTTGGATTGAGTATTTTAAAGGAAATTACTCCTGAAGTGATTTAGTAAAACAAAAAGTAGACTCTTGAGTTGTTACTCTGATGATTGAAGCGATAGGTTTTGCCATATTGGGATTCGTCTTGATGGAATTGTCCGGCTGGGCGATTCACAAATACCTGATGCATGGCCCATTGTGGATGATTCATAAAACACATCACGGGCATTCAGAATCATTTTTTGAGTTGAATGATCTGTTTTCCCTGTTGTTTGGGGGAATTGCTGTGCTGCTGATATTCCTTGGAGTGGGTGAATTGGACTATAGATTCTGGATGGGGATTGGGATCAGTGCCTACGGCATGCTGTATTTTCTCCTGCACGACGTGCTGATTCATCGCCGGGTGAAGTGGCTGGATAGACCAAAAAATGGCTTGCTGAGAGGGATATTTAAGGCTCATCAGGCACATCATCAAAGTAGTAAAAAGGATGGGGCAGTTTCCTTTGGACTGTTTTGGGTGCCGAGGAAATATTTTAAGAACACAGAAAGGTGAGCAACTATTCGATAAAGGACCTAGAGCAACTTTCCGGAATCAAAGCGCACACGCTTAGAATCTGGGAACAGCGGTATAATCTTCTCAATCCCAAAAGGACTGAAACCAATATCCGCTATTATGACGATACAGATTTGAAACTGATTTTGAATGTAGCCATGCTGAATTCAAATGGGTTGAAAATCAGTAAGATCGCGGCAATGGACAGTGCTGATATAAGTCGGGAGATCATACGGCTAACGGATCAGTCTGTGGATCATGCAGACCAGATTCAGGCACTCACTATTTGTATGATAGATATGGATGAGGTAAGATTTGAGAAAATCCTATCTACGAATATTCTGAAACTCGGTTTTGAGGAGACGGTGCTGAATGTGATTTATCCTTTCCTCTCCAAGATTGGAGTTCTCTGGCAGACGGGAGCAATAAATCCTGCCCAAGAGCATTTCATCTCGAATCTGATACGCCAAAAATTAATTGTAGCTATAGACGGACAATTGACCGGCACACAAGGCAAAACCTTTATGCTTTTCCTTCCTGAGGGAGAATTGCATGAGCTTTCTTTGCTTTTCAGCTCTTACCTTATAAAAAAGCATGGGCATAAGGTCATTTATCTAGGGCAAAGTACCCCTAAAGCAGATCTGATTTCCGTTTATCGTATGCAGAAGCCGGATTTTCTGCTGACGGTGATCACCTCTTCTCCGGCGGGAGATAAAGTACAGAATTATGTAGATATGTTGGAAAGGGAATTTGGAAATTCAGAGATTTTTGTCTCAGGATTGCAGGCGCTGGAGCAATCAATCGTTATACCTCCCAGTATTCGTTTGCTTACTTATGCAAAAGAAATCAAGCGTATTCTTGTTCAGATGGAAGAAAGTGTAGCCTAATTACTACTGAAAGTTTATTTTAATCACCGAGGCGCATAGTTTTGGGACATCCTCCCCTATTTTTTTGTTGCATGCTATCCCTCATCTTGAATCAAGATCTAATTTGCATTTTTTACCATTTGTGTGTTCCTATCGTAGGAATGGTGATACCTTACAGAGGCTGGAAGTCTGATTTGTGAATGTTTTTTTGATTAACCGCATTCATTCTTGTTCCTCTAGTTTCTTCCCTTACAATCTGAGAGTAGGCATGCTCGGTTATCGTAAATACTTGGGAAATGGAGCTTTGCTATTATTTTGTTCATCTTTAATTCAAAATTAATAAACAAAAATTGAATTTCTGATTTTACATTATTCGCTCCATAATGGCAATATAGGTCATTTTTTCACCCAATGAATGCCAATTCACTTGATTTAGTACGAGACTTTCTGTTTAATGGCTATAAATTTTGTTTAAACAATTTCTTGCTATTTTGTTTAACGAATTGTAGATTTGATTAAACAAAAATAAAGAAGTCATGACCTCTTCCGAATTCAGTTATTCTTTAGATCAGATATCCGTTGTATTGAAGCCATTTGCCTTGAAGCTGACAAGAGACCTGGACGATGCAAATGACTTGCTTCAAGACACTATGGTGAAAGCCTTTACCAATCAGGATAAATTTGCAGATGGCACTAATCTGAAGGCTTGGCTTTATACAATTATGAAAAACACCTTCATCACCAACTATCAGAAGATGGTGAGACGGGCGACTTTCGTAGATACTACAGAAAACCTACATTACATTAATTCCAGTGCTTCTTTGGTAGAAAATTCCGCTTTTGGAGAGTTTGCGATAGAAGATATTTATCGGGCGATCGACAGGTTGGATGAGATATTCAGTACGCCGTTTTTGCTTTACTACAGAGGGTTTAAGTACCATGAGATAGCTGATCGTCTGAGTATTCCCATTGGAACTGTTAAAAATAGAATTCATATTGCCCGAAAGTACCTCAAAGAGGATTTGATGGTCTATAAGCACGTAAATTAACGGGATGAAGCAAAAACATGTGGTAGTGATTGGTTCTGGATTTGCCGGTCTTTCTGCCGCAACCCACCTCGCTGCCAATAACTTTTCCGTCACACTTCTGGAGAAAAATGATTCTCCGGGAGGAAGAGCCAGAAAATTCTCTGCTCAGGGATTTACTTTCGACATGGGACCAAGCTGGTATTGGATGCCTGATGTATTCGAAGACTATTTTTCCAATTTCGACAAAAAACCAGCCGATTATTATGAATTATTGCGACTAGATCCATCCTATTCGGTGATTTATGGGCAGGACGATGTGTTGGATATTCCTGCGAATCTAGATGAATTCAAGGCCAAGCTGGAAGAGATAGAACCGGGAGCTGCGGCACAGTTGGATAAGTTTTTGGCGCAAGCCAAGTATAAATATCAAATAGGAATTCACGATTTGGTCAAAAGACCCAGCAGGTCATTGATGGAATTTGCCTCACTGGCACTGATGAAAGATGTGATGCGAATGGATGTTTTTCAGTCCATGTCCAGTCATGTGCGGAAGTTTTTCAAATCGGAGAAGATCATTCGGCTAATGGAATTTCCGGTGCTTTTCCTCGGAGAAACGGCAGAAAATATTCCCGCACTCTATAGCCTGATGAACTATGCGGATATAGTCTTGGGCACATGGTATCCCAAAGGAGGAATGCACGAAATAATCAGTGGAATGGTGGCATTGGCAGAAGAAAAGGGTGTGAAAATCAGGTACAATACTGAAGTGGAAGAGATAGAAATAGAGCAGGGTGAAGCTAAGCGGGTTAGGCTGATATCAGGGGAAAGGATCAAGACTGACTTGGTGATCGCAGGAGCAGATTATCATCATGTGGACCGTCATTTGATCAATCCAAAATACAGCAATTACAGCGAAGATTATTGGGATAAGCGTGTGTTGGCACCTTCCAGCTTGCTGTTTTACTTAGGGATAGGCAAGAAACTGAAAAATCTTCGCCATCATAACCTGTTCTTTGACGAGCCGCTTGGCCCGCATGCAGATGCCATCTATACCAATCCAAGATGGCCTGAAAAACCGTTATTCTACGCATGTGTTCCATCTGTGACTGATGACACTGTTGCTCCTGAAGGTATGGAAAATCTGTTTTTGCTTATTCCACTAGCTACTGATCTGGAAGACTCTGAAGAGATCAGAGAGAAATACTATGAGATGATCATGGAAAGATTGGAAAAAATCACGGGCCAGGAAATACGGTCCGATGTGATTTTCAAACGCTCCTATGCGCACTCTGACTTCAAGGCAGATTATCATGCCTATAAGGGGAATGCCTATGGGCTGGCAAATACGCTAAAACAAACGGCATTGCTAAAACCTTCTCTGAAAAACAAAAAGGTAAGTAATCTGTTCTATACAGGTCAACTCACAGTTCCCGGACCGGGCGTTCCCCCCTCCTTGATTTCGGGCTATGTGGTTGCAAAAGAGGTGATTCGGGAAAATTCGTAGTAAAACAGTATATTCAATTATGGATGCCAAGGAGTTATTTGACCAAACAAGTTTAGATTGTGGTAAGCTGATCACACAGCGGTACAGTACCAGTTTTACACTTGGGATACAGACTTTGGACAAGAAATTCCATGCTCCTGTTTATGCCATTTATGGTTTTGTACGCTATGCAGACGAGATAGTGGATACTTTTCATGACCATGACAAGGCTAAGTTGCTGGCAGAATTTAGACGTGAAACTTATGTGGCGATTGAGACGAAGCTCTCTTTGAACCCTGTATTGCATGGGTTTCAGTTGATGGTGAATAAATACACTATTGAGTTGGATCTTATAGAGTCATTTTTCCAAAGTATGGCCATGGATCTGGATTTTAGTACTTACAATGACAGCAGATACCAAGAGTATATTTATGGGTCGGCAGAAGTGGTTGGGCTGATGTGCCTGAAAGTATTTGTGGAAGGTGACGATGCGATGTATCGGCGATTGAAAAGACCGGCGCAAATGCTCGGATCCGCTTTCCAAAAAGTGAATTTCCTCCGTGATATCAAGAGTGATTACGAAGAGCGGGGAAGAGTGTATTTTCCGGGAGTATCTTTTGAGTTATTTGACAAATTGGCCAAAGGCCTCATAGAAGAAGATATTCAGAAGGATTTTGATGAGGCACTTATCGGTATAGCGCAGCTTCCCGAAGGAGCGAAACTGGGAGTGAAGGTAGCATACTTGTATTATCAGAAACTGTTTGATAAGATAAAGGGGCTTTCTGCCGCTAAGATCACCGCTGAGCGAATCAGAATCCCAAATTCCCAGAAGTTTACCCTGCTGTTGGGTACCTACTTTGGCAGTAAACTGGGCTTAAGTTGAGTATGGAAAAATACCTCTATTTAGCAGTAAATCTTTTTGCAATTTCCTTTCCGCTCATCCGGTCTTTTGAGCCAAAAATCAGATACGCCCGCAAATGGTATGCTTTATTTCCTGCTCTTCTGATTACAGCCGCATTCTTCTTGGTATGGGACCATTGGTTTACCGTTAATGGAATTTGGGAATTCAATCCAAGGTATGTAATTGGGATTTACATTTTTCAATTACCTATTGAAGAATGGCTTTTTTTCTTTACTGTACCCTATGCCTGCATCTTTATCTATGAGGTATTGATCTATTTTTTCCCAAAGGATATTTTTCAGCCCTTAGGCAAGCCTTTCGTAGTAGTAATGATTCCCCTTTTGTTAGCTCTGGCATTTTTGAATCTGGATAAACTATACACCTCAGTTAATTTTATCATAGGAGCCCTGGCACTGGGGATTCACTGGTTGGTTTTCAAAGGCAAGTTTATGGGCAGATTCTTATTTGCATACTTAATTCACTTAATTCCGTTTATCCTTTGCAATGGTGTACTGACAGGAGGTCTTACGCCGGAGCCTGTGGTGATCTACAATAATTCCGAGAATCTGGGAATTAGAATCTGGACCGTTCCCATAGAAGACACAATCTATTCTATGACATTACTGCTTGCCAACGTATCCTTATTTGAATTTTTCAGAAAGAGAAAAACAATTCAAGGAGCTTAGAGTTATTAGGTTATGAAGAATCTTCAAGTTCAGATTGATGCGCATTCCGGCTTCTGTTTCGGGGTAGTTTATGCTATAGAAATGGCTGAAGATATTCTTGATGAGTCAGGACATTTATATTGCCTTGGCGACATCGTTCACAATGATGAAGAGGTAAACCGGCTTAAACGGAAAGGCTTGAAAATTATCGACCATGAGATCCTAAAAGAACTGCAGGATGAACATGTGCTGATTCGAGCACATGGGGAGCCCCCATCCACCTATGAGCTTGCGATCAAAAACAACCTGACGTTGATAGATGCTAGCTGTCCTGTTGTGTTAAAACTTCAGCATAGAATCAAAAATTCCTTTGACAAGGGAGATTTTATCTATATCTATGGGAAACATGCCCATGCAGAAGTAATCGGTCTGCTCGGTCAAACCAATAACGAGGCGGTAGTCTTTCAGGATATTTCTGAATTGGACTTGGACACGCTCCCCCAAAGCATCACACTCTATAGTCAGACGACTAAAAGCACGGATAAATTTTATGAAATCAATTCGGTGCTGAAAGAGAATGGAATTGCTGTGAATACCAATGATACCATATGCAGACAGGTGTCTAACCGTGATAAAGAGCTACGTGATTTCGCAGCAAGATTCGATAAGATTGTTTTCGTGAGCGGCACCAAGTCTTCGAATGGGAAAGTGCTTTTCAATGTCTGTAAAGACACCAACCCCAACACATATTTTGTGTCTAATTCGGATCAGATTGAGTCTGGCTGGTTTGGCGAAAATGACCGTGTAGGAATCTGCGGAGCAACATCCACACCCATGTGGCTTATGGAGCAGGTGAAGGAAAGGATTCTGACTTTTTGAGAAAACATTCCCAAATTGCCTTTATGAAGTCGAAAGTCACACATGCGTCTGTTGATCCGAAAGGTGTTTTGATCGCATTAGTTATTATAGGACTTTGGTTTTTTTCTTTGATAATTCTTTTGAACTATCCTGTTTCATGGAATGCCCCATTGGTTTATTTGGGTATTTTGATCCAAATGCACCTTTATACCGGACTTTTTATCACGGCACATGATGCCATGCACGGTTTGGTTTCAGGCGACAAGAAACTGAACAATGCCATAGGATGGTTTGCAGCACTTCTATTCTCCTATAATTTCTATAGCAGACTTTTCCCAAGACATCATGCCCATCATAGATTTGTAGCGACTGACCAAGACCCGGATTACCATCATTCGGACAATTTCTTCGCATGGTATTACAGCTTCATTAAGCAGTATATCAGTATTTGGCAGATTCTCTTGATGGCGGTTACTTTTAATATTCTAAAGCTATTTCTCCCTACGGAAAATTTGATTTTGTTCTGGATGCTGCCTGCGGTACTATCCACATTTCAGCTGTTTTTTTTCGGTACCTACCTGCCCCATAAGGGGGAAAATGACAATAAACATCATTCTACCACTCAGGAGAAAAACCACTTTTGGGCTTTTATTACCTGTTATTTCTTTGGCTATCACTACGAGCATCACGATTCTCCCGGCACTCCATGGTGGAGGTTGTGGAGAGTGAAATAAACTCAGCATAAAACGTAAGAATTTTGATGAAACAGTTTTTCGTGCTTTTAGCACTAGTTTTCAGTTCGTTTCAAACTTTTTCGCAAGGAGTCATCCGTGGAAAAATCACAAATCCCATCAATAATCAGCCTGTTGCATTTGCCAACGTACTTGTATTAGGTACTGAGTTTGGAGCAATTTCGGATGAAAACGGTCTGTATAAGCTGTCGAATATTCCTGCGGGACTTTATAACGTTCGGGCGAGTTTTGTGGGATTCAAAACCAAGACCGCTTTTGAAGTGCAGGTGACACTGGCCCGTCCTGTACAGTTGGATTTTGAGCTTATAGAAGACGCTTCGGAGCTATCTGAAGTGGTGGTCAATTCTGATTTTTCCCGGTCTGAAGAAACACCTCTTTCGGTAAGGAAACTTAATTCCAATGAAATAGAGCGGTATCCTGGAGGGAACAGGGATATTTCAAGGGTAATCCAGGCACTGCCTGGAGTGGCAAGTACTCCAAGCTTTAGGAACGATATTTTGATCCGTGGAGGTGCTCCCAATGAAAATAAGTTTTTCATTGATGAGATAGAAGTCCCTGTGATCAATCACTTTGCCACACAAGGATCTTCCGGTGGGCCTGTAGGGATTCTCAATGTCAATCTGATCAAAAATGTAGACTTGATTGCAGGTGGATTTCCAGCCAATCGTATGGATGCATTGAGCTCTTTCTTTGAATTTCAACTTAAAGAAGGCCGCAGGGATAAAATGGCAACTCAACTGACTGTGGGAGCTTCCGAATTGACTTTATCCAATGAAGGGCCTATTGGGGACAAAACCACCTATCTCCTTTCTGCCCGTCGTTCGTATTTGCAAGGGCTGTTCAAGTTGATAGGATTGCCTTTTCTTCCCACTTTCAACGACTTCCAGCTGAAAACCACCACTAAAATCAATGATAAAACTGAACTTACTTTTATTGGTGTGGGGGCAATAGATAAGTTTGTGCTCAACATGGATGTGCCTAAGGATGAGACAGAAGAGGATAGGGAGAATCGACTTTACTTGCTGGATGTGCTTCCTGTACAGAATCAGTGGAATTATGCAACGGGAGTGAAATTGAAGCGATATAGGGAGAATGGTTTTTGGACATTCGTGCTGAGTAGAAATATGCTAAACAATCATTCTGTCAAGTATGCCGGCAACGACGAAAGTTCTCCCGACAAGCTGCTTTTTGATTATTTGTCCCAAGAGTCTGAGAATAAATTTCGGGCAGAGAATAGTGTGTTCAAAAATGGCTTTACTGTTAAATACGGTGTCAACTACGAATATTCCAGATATTATATTAAGAATTTTGATCGGTCTACCTTGGCGGGGAGCGGGGAAGTGATCAATTTGGAATCCACTTCCAACTTCAGTCTATATGGAGGATTTGTATCTGCAAGCAAGTATTTTGACGATGAGCGCTTACTTATCTCAGCAGGATTGCGGGCTGATGGAGGGGATTTCGGAAAAACAGCAGAGAACCCGTTGAATCAGTTGAGCCCAAGGATTTCTTTCTCCTATCAGCTGAGGCCAAATCTTTTTGCTACTGCAAATGCAGGAATTTATTATCAAAAGCCCTCATACACCGTGCTGGGGTACAAAGACGATCAGGGAGAGCTAGTCAATCAGCTCAATAATGTGCGGTTTATTCGGAATTCTCAGCTGATTGCGGGAATTGAATGGTTGATGCCGGAGAAAAACCGTCGATTTACCGTGGAGGCTTTTTATAAGAAATACAGCAATTATCCCTCATCGGTAAGAAATGGGATTTCTCTCGCAAATTTAGGAGCTGATTTTGGAGTAATCGGAAATGAGCCTGTGGAATCCAATTCAGAGGGAAGGGCTTATGGTCTTGAGATGCTGGCACAGCAGCGGCTTTTCGAGAATTTTTATGGGATAGCCTCTCTTACTTTGGTCAGGAGTGAATTTACAAATCCTAACACTGCCGGCTATATTCCTTCTTCTTGGGACAATCGATTTATCGTGAGTTTGACAGCAGGAAGGCGCTTTGGGAATAATTGGGAAATAGGAGCAAGATGGAGATTTTTGGGAGGTACGCCTTATACTCCCTATGACTACGAAGAATCAAGTCTGATCAGCAATTGGGACTTGAGAAACCAGCCTGTTTTGGATTATTCGCAAATCAACGCAGTACGACTTGCCGGGTTCCACCAGCTGGATCTGAGGTTGGATAAGAAGTATTATTTCCTGAAATGGAATCTTAATTGGTACGTGGATATTCAAAATGCCTACAATTTCAAAGCGGAACAACCGCCATTGCTTGTCCCGGTTAGAGATCCTGATGGAAATTTACAGATAGATCCAACTGATCCAAGCCGATATCAACTGAAATATCTGGATAATCCTGCGGGGTCGATTCTACCTACAATCGGAATAATAGTGGAGTTCTGATCCTAGCCGCCCAGCGAATTTAAGAGCTTGATAATTCTGGTGGATCTCGCGTCTATATCATCCACACTGTAGATGTACTCAATCCAGTTTTCCTGATCGGTGGAAGAAAGCTTCCCGAATAGTTCAAATTTGCCCGGATCATCTTTGAGGCAATCGATTAATTCCTGAGGAAGTTTGTTGGGAATTTCTTCTTGAAAAAATTTAATCCGGACTACATCGCCTTCTTCTTTTCCAAGTACTTTTCTTATGGGTTTAGCTACAGGTAGAAATACAAATCCATTTCCCATGGGGAGTAGGTGCTTTCCTTCAAAAGAATAGTTATCAATTGTGCCTGAGATTTTCATCATTCCAAAAGCCTTGCCCGTGGTAATGATTTTTCCGGGAAGCTTGATGTAGGTCCAGCCACCTTTTCCCTGAAACCGTTCTAACAAAAATTGACCTTCGACTAAAAGTTGCATATAAAAGAGAGCAGGTTAAACCTGCCCTCTAGTTAGGATTGTCAGTTTTATTTTCCAAATCTCCACCGAATATTCAGGCCAAATTGATTGGCGAAGAAATTGGTGTTTTCTATCAGACGAAAATTAGGCCGCCAGTCAGCACCGATTACGATAGGCACACTATTAAATGGATATTCAATGCCTATTTCTCCGGCCACCCCCAGGGAAAAGGGATCGCCTATAAACATTGAAGGACCAAACCCCAGGTAATAGTTGAAGTCACTGGCACCTACAGGTCGATAGATGGGGTTCCAAAGCGCATCGATACCTACTCCTCCCCCTCCAAAGCTCACATCCGCATGGACTCTGCTGAATTGACCAAGTGCAAAAACTCCATCTACGGCGACGTTGTTGCCATAGAAATTCCCAAAACGAATACCCAATTCTTGTGCATTTGCTTGGGAGAAACTTGCCATTGCTAAAAAGAGTACTAGTCCGAAGAGTTTAACCTTTTTCATAAAAGGGGATTTAGAATTAGATGATAGCTATTTAATTTTTTGCCCGTGACAAAAAATTCTTGTGAACTACTCCTGCAAGGATTGCACCAACTATAGGGGCTAACCAGAACAACCAGAGCTGCTGTAGGTAAATGCCTCCTGCAAAAATAGCTTGACTGGTGGATCTGGCAGGATTTACGGAGGTATTTGTAACAGGGATGCTGATCAGGTGAATCAATACTAGTCCGAGACCAATCGCAATTCCGGCAAATCCGGCCGGTGCTTCAGGGTAAGTTGACCCCAAAATAATCATCAAAAACATAAAGGTCATGACTACCTCGGTGACTAAAGCAGCTGTAAGACTGTATCCTCCGGGAGATGCTTCTCCGTAGCCATTTGCAGCAAAACCGCCAAGCTCAACTCCTGCTTTGCCGGTAGCGATCACATACAGTACTGCCGCGCCCGCCAATCCGCCTAACACTTGTGCTATAATATAGCCAATTACATCTTTACTCTCAAAACGCCCTCCCATCCATAGACCTACTGTCACGGCAGGATTGAGATGACAGCCTGAAATATGCCCGATCGCATAGGCCATCGTCAGGACTGTTAAGCCAAAGGCAAAGGAAACTCCAACGAATCCGATTCCCAGTTCCGGGAAACCGGCCGCTAAGACGGCACTTCCGCATCCTCCCAGCACTAGCCAGAAGGTTCCAATAAATTCTGCTACTAATTTTTTCATAAAAAGTTTTATTTAGTTGAGGTTATATGAAATGAATTTAAGAATTATATTTTATTTCAATACGAAAATTAGATGAATATTTTGTTTACTTGCCAATGGCGACAGATTTCATTGTGTTACAATAACTTGAATTTTTTTCATTGGCATATTTCCGATACTAGTCATTTATGATGGCCTGAAATGTGAGTTAAACTTCTACCTATCTTTAATCAAATAGCCGGACATGAAAATCTTTGAATGCGGTAATTGTTCCCATCCGTTATACTTCGAAAATGGAAGTTGTGAAAAGTGTGGGCATCTCTCCGGGTATGATGATGCCAGTTTGAATATGCTGACTTTTGAAGCCGCTAGGTCCAGTTTGATTTCAGATAGCAATGGAAATGCGTTTAAATACTGTCAAAATCACGGGTTGGGCGTTTGCAACTGGCTGATTCCCGCAGACGAAGAGCAGCCCTTTTGTAAGGCCTGTGAGCTAAATCGAACAATCCCGGATTTATCGGATAGTGAGAATTTTCCTAAATGGCAGAAACTGGAAGTGGCTAAGCATCGGTTGGTTTATCAGCTTACCAAGCTTGGAATGGAAATCCTGCCTCAAGAAGATAATCCGGAAACAGGTCTTTGCTTTGATTTTATTTCCCGGCAGGGCGATGATCAGATAATGACAGGTCATGCCAACGGTGTAATTACTATTCTTCTTTCGGAGGCTGATTCAGTTCACAGGGAGCAAATGAGAAAGCAGATGTCTGAACCCTATCGTACACTGATAGGTCATTTTCGCCACGAAGTGGGGCATTATTATTGGGATAGATTGATAGCTACAAACGAGAAGATCCTCAATGAATTTCGAAATCTTTTTGGGAACGATCAAGAAGATTATGGGGAGGCTTTGAATAATTACTACAAGGCTGGCGCTCCTGCTGATTGGCAGCAAAATTACATAAGCCAATACGCCAGTGCGCACGCTTGGGAAGACTGGGCGGAGACTTGGGCTCATTATCTTCATATCATGGATATGGCTGAAACAGCTTACTATTATGGAATTTCTGTCAAACCAAAAGTTCGGGAAAAGAGCCTGCAGGGAGATTTTGGTTTTGATCCGTATCGGCAAAAAGATTTTGATGAAATCTATAAAAGTTGGGCTCCGATTTCCTTTGCCATCAATAGCTTAAACAGAAGTATGGGGGTACCCGATGCTTATCCTTTTGTGGTAAGCCAGACAGTGGTGGATAAAATGAAATTTATCCACCGCCTGATGCCTCACAGGTAATTTATTATTTTCTAAAGAAAAAATAAACGGCCAAAATCAGAAAAATCGACCCGATGAGGTGATTAAGTCGGAAAGTTTCCGTTTTGAACGCAATCACCGAAAAAATCATAAAGACCACCAACGTGATGACTTCTTGGATAACCTTCAGCTGAACCAGAGAAAATGGACCTCCATTTCCGCTAAATCCAATTTTATTGGCAGGTACTTGAAAGCAATACTCAAAAAGAGCAATACCCCAAGAAATCAAAATGACGGAAAACAGCCCAAGTTTGCTAAACCATTTCCATTCGGCAAATTTCAGATGCCCGTACCAGGCAAGAGTCATGAACGTATTGGAAAGTACAAGCAGCGCGATAGTAAGGAGTGCCTTCATAAGTGGATGAAATAAGAATCCCGCAAATTTCATCAATAAAGTAATCCCTTGTATTTCCGCCGCTACTCTAAATTTTTGCCGTTAACCACTACATTTTTGACTTGAAATCCATCGACCATAGAAGTGTCAAATGCGGGATTTTTGGTGGTGATAGTCAAGTTTTCAAATTTGAAATCTGCCAATCGGTCATGCTCCGTGATGGCCACATCAAAAAAGACCTCACACTCCAGCTCAATATTTCTCATCGTGATATGATCCGAATAGGAGAGCGGAATTTCAGTTTTCCCTTTCAAGTCAAAAAACTGAGTCCAAGGCTTCACATAAATAAAACTTCTTGCCTGTCCTTGGATGTTTTCCACAGTGATGTATTCGTAGTGCTGAGGTGTGTCCGGTCTCATTTTCAGCCAAAGGAGCCTTACTGCATCCTTTACCTTGATATTCCGCATGATCACGTTCTTGTTGTGGATGGATTCACTGCCATGGGTAAGTGCTGAGTGGCAAAAACCAAATTCACTGTCTTCGATGAGGATGTTGGTGTTTTCTCCATTAGAGGGGTCTTCGTCCGCCCAAGGTCCCTTTCCTCCTTTCAGCGCTATCGCATCATCATTTACGGCGAGATAGCAGCCTTTGATCAGCACATTGGACACCACATCCAGATCGATCGCATCAGTACTTGGAGCCTTCACAGGCTCATGTGGAGAGGTGATTCTCAGATCCAGAAGTTTGACATTCCTGCACTGGTAATAATGACTGCTCCAGAAACCTGCATTGATCAGTTTGACATCCTGTACTTGCACATCATTGCTTTTCCAGATGAAGACCAAGCGCGGTCGGGAAACTTCAAGGTTTGTGCAGTTTGGATCTTCCTTTCTCCGCTGCCAAAATGCTTCCCAAAATTTAAGTCCGTTTCCATTGATCGTCCCGCCTCCGGAAATTGTAAAACCATCGACTCCATAGGCATTTACCAAAGCTGCATAATAATCCAAGTTTTGACCTTCCATACGGGAAGGGATCAACGGGTAATCGGCGATATCGTCAGAACCTTTCAATACTGCATCTTCAGTCACATGAAGGTGGGTATTCGGTTTGAAAAACAAGGCTCCGCTCAAGAAAGTCCCCTTGGGAACGATCACCACTCCGCCTGTTTCTGCAGCTTGATCGATCACTGACTGAATTTGCTCCGTTTGCAAAATACTACTGTCATTTTTTACTCCATAATCCGTAAGTAGATAGGGCTTGCCGAGATCTTCAAGTTTCACCTTTGAATAATCATGAAACCAAGGTGAAATCTCAGTTCCATCAGGCCAAAGATCCTTGGAGTTGTCCTGGGAAAAGGAGGTAAATGTAAATCCGCACAGCAATAGAATCAGGAATAATGGGTTTTTCATATGTTTATAATTTTTCTGTCACTTCATTTTTATATTTTTAGGTAAGGGTAAGAAAACGCTAAGAAGTTAAATTTTCATATTCATGCT
>NZ_JAVDWS010000037.1:0-20590 GCF_031457395.1 Algoriphagus sp. 4150 | reverse complement strand
GCGTTCGGTAAACTCTATGATGCTTTGACTCTGAAAAATATCCATTTAACCTATTTTTGAATAGATAAATATATGAATTTAAGCGACTACCTCTATCCCTTTATACTATCAGTCAAATTCCAAAATCCGGATTTTCCCATCCAATCCTGAGGGCATAGTATTCCAATTACTCGCATCAAATGGCTTGTAATCGATATTGACGAAATTGATTTCATGGTAATTTCTCCATTTTATTCCATTTCGATCCAAGTGCCTAATGCTGTTTGCCATTAGGTTGGCTACTTCTATTTTGATGGTATTTTTTCCATTCTGCAGCTGTTCACTTATATCAAGTTGGTAGGGAATACTCCAGATATTTCCTGCATACGCTCCATTAATCCATATTTTGGCACTTTCATGTACCTTGTTTATGGTCAATAAATAGTGCTTTCCCGCGGTCTTTCTGAATTCAAATTCAGAGGAATAGCTCGCCTGACCGGAGAAGTCATTGGCTTCCGGATCGCCGTTGTCTGTCCAAGGTTTGATGATCTCCAAAGCCTGGAGGGAAGGGAGTTTTGGTTGTCCCTGAGTAAAATTCACCTCCCAGTTTTTCGATATATCTGTCGTGCCTGAAGTCTTAGCGTAATCGGGCCAAGTTGCTATTTGTAAATTTGTCTTCTGATCAAATGTCTTTAGGAAAATAGATTCTCCTGATTTGAGATGGACGGTGACGCTTGTTCCCCCTGCTGCTTGTTGGGAAGGAAGAAGGCCTGTTTTGCCGGTAAGAGGATCCATTGCCATCACGGTTCCTGCTTTGGTGTTCAGTGAGATCGTCTGGGATATGGCCTCCGAACTATGGTTCACCAGAAAGTAGTAGCTGCCGTCTTCAACTTTTCTTCGGATGAAATCCAATCCTGAATCGACCAAGCTTTCCCGGTAAATCCCCAACAGCTCTAAGGTCTTGCCCAGCTCATCTGAAAGATATATTTCACCTTTTCCAAGAGTTGGTTTTCCTCCTTCAAATGATAAGGATTCCCATAATTGATTGAACTCACTCTCTATTGACTTTTGGTCAGTGTGTAAGCCGGGGATGGATTTTGGTTTGGACTGGAAGATTACTTTTGCGCCATTTTTTGCCAGTTTGAGTATATTTTTGAGTGTCTCGATTGGCATAAATTCCGTTTCCGGAATGATCAAAACCTTTGCTGAATTTTGATCCGATGTTTTAATCAGACCATTAGCAACTTCTGAATTTCCAATCATATCGTCTGAAATAAAGTCCAGAGAATACCCAGCTTCCATCAGTTTTTTGGATTGCTTGTAGAACTCCGTGGGATGTAGCCACTCATCCACTGCATGCACGGTGATCATTTCCATTTTCCCCTTTGGATCTGCCCAGACATCGTACACAGGCCAGTAAACCAGCAGTTCATTATCGGCTTTTCCAGCTTGCAAAATCACCTGTGATCTGGCAATAAAGTCATTGAATTGGTTGAAGTGAGGCCACAGGCTATTCTGTTGGGTTAGATTTAGCGAGGCATAAAACAACCAGCCGGGATAGGGAACATCTTCCGGACTGTAAGTAACGCCATGATAGAATATGTGATTGACTCCCGCAAGGAATGCCTGCTCCACTTCGGGTTTCATCTGGGCAAAGGATGATTTGAAATGCTCTCCGAGCCAAGTGAAGGTTTCGGAGGAGACTAGATTTTTTCCTGTCAAATGAGCTGCCGAGGAAGCAAACTTCAGCATGATGGGATCCGGATCTACATTTCGAATATCTGCGCTGTCTCTGCGTAAACCCGGGATAGGAAAATAGCTTGATCCGAAGGTCTCGCATTCGGGAATATCCACCGCAGCATAGAGATCGAGCAAGTTTCCGGGAGAACCGTGAGCTTGATTCTTGGTGAGTTTGGATTGATTGTGTGCCCAACTTGTCCAATTCTTGGTGAAATTAGTTAGTAACAGGTCATTGATCGTTTCCCGATAATCCGACTTTACTCTTCGCACGATGTCTGACTCTTCTTCACTTTCCAGATATGGTAAAAATTCTTTCAAATCATATCCTCTACGCTCCTCAAAATCAGCAAAAAAACTTTCGGTAAAATCAGCTCCATACACTTCGAAACTGTCATTATAAAATGCCCGAAAGCCGTAATCCTTCCCAGTGAAGGCTTTCTGAAAATGTAAATTATATGCGTCCACTGCTGACTTGCTGAAGTGATCCAAGGTAAATCCAATTCCACCCGGTGCAGCTCTTTTGACCATTTGACCGGTTTTGTCCATGAAAATGGCTTTGATATTCCATTCACCCGCTTCATCCCAAGTTAACTTTCCCGTGTCGTCTACATAGGCTGTGATTTCCTTCGCATTGGTATTCTGGTCATATGCCACCACTGCGATCAACTGAGCATCCTGCTGAGTTTCTTTTTTCTTTTGAAATATGATTGGAGTTGAAAGTGCCTCTCCATCTGTTTTTTTATAATCCTGAATCACCAGCCGTGTAGCTGCATTTTCCATACTTACCTGCGGGCCTCCAAATGGCCAGCCCGTCCCCTGTGTCATATCTACACCCATTCCGAGTGAATGAGCTTTGTTCACCGCAAAATCAAGCATGCTCAACCACTCCGCAGAAAGGAAGTCTATGTAGCGATCTTCATAGCCTTTTGCTCCATAGATAGGAGCAATTTCCACTCCGCCCAGACCGGCTTTCCGGTATGTTTCCAATAGTTTGGAAAGATTCTCTTCATCCACTGCGCTTCCCATCCACCACCAGCGGGTCCAGGGTTTGGCTGTTTGGGTGATTTCAGGCCAATTACCGGAAACAGGAACTTCCTTCTCTACCTGTTGAAATCCCAGGAATAGTAATAGTATAAGTGGAGTGAATAAAAATAAGCTTTTGTACTTTGGGGTCATTGGAAATGGAGGTTATTGAAGGTCAAAAACGTTTGGAAGTTCTACTGAAATAGGAGAGTTGTCCGGATTGGTTTCCATGATATCAGCCATGTGTTTCCACCAGCGTTGGACGATCCCGGTACTGCCTAGCTCTTGGGAATTGGCTTCCCCTTCGATCACCTGAAAGGCAAATAGACTGGAAGTTTCCTTGTCCAAAAAGATCTGGTAATCCAGGATTCCGGCCTCTTTGAGTAAAGTGACCAGTTCGGGCCATATCTCACTGTGTCTTCTTTCATATTCCTCCTCAAAACCCGGGATCAGTTTCATTCGGAAAGCTAGTTTTCTTGGCATTTTGGGTACTATAAATTGGCAGTAAGAAACGATACAGTGCGTAATTTATAAAAGCTATCCGGTTAGAAAAATGATTAAGTCAGTGATTATAGAAATATTGATTTAATCCGTGAAAAGTTGCTTATTCAAGCAAAACGATAAGTTTTCTGTGCAAAAACCTATTGAATATTGCGCAGCAAACCTCAAATCATAAATCTAAAAAAAGTGACAAATACGACCCTTATAGTAAGTGGAGTAAGAATCCCTTGTGCAAAAAGCCCTAACTAAAATTGCATAAAACAGCATCTGTCACGAGCTAAGTAATCAACCAAAATTCAATTCTATTATGAAGTCAATTACATTTTTCTCCCATTCAAAAAATATTTTCTATTTGCGCAGGATCGGGTGATGAGCAGCGAAAATCTGGATCGGGTTCTTCGTATCAAAACGAGCTCCAAGCGTGGTGGAACCGTGGAGAATGTCTATATGCGAAATGTGAAAGCGGGTAAATACAAGGAAGCAGCGGTGCGGTTTAATATGTTCTACGAAGAAGAAGGAGACCATATTCCCCAGATTAAGAATGTAATCGTGGAAAATCTACAGGTGGAAGATGGTGGAAAATATGCGGTGATGATCGATGCCTACGAGGAATCTCCTGTGGAGAATTTCCAGATGATAAACAGTACTATCAATGGCGTGGATGAGTTTTTTAAGGTTAATCACTTTAAAAACGCTAAATTTAAAAATGTGACAATCAATGGTAAAGAGGTGAAGGAGCTTGTGAGGACGGAGGAGTAGGAGAGCTGGAAGACCGATGACGGGAGACTGTAGGAAAAAAGGATGTTGTTATGAGATAAAGCTAAGTTTGATATGTAGATAGCTGTAGGCGATAGTCCACTGTCCACAGCAATATGTGGATAGAACTAAAGGGC
The DNA here is from genome assembly GCF_031457395.1 of Algoriphagus sp. 4150. Lineage (NCBI taxonomy): Bacteria > Pseudomonadati > Bacteroidota > Cytophagia > Cytophagales > Cyclobacteriaceae > Algoriphagus > Algoriphagus sp. 4150. The sequence continues at coordinate 16,454 of NZ_JAVDWS010000037.1, read as the reverse complement.
TGAAAGCCCGAATTATCAAAGCTCAGCCTATAGGGCTGGGTAAAAAAATAGGCAGATATACATGTAAAGCTCTGAAAGAGCGGGATATTATAACAATCAAGAAATTCCTGAACATAAAGTTGAAAGTTGGAGGAAGACGGGAGATAGTAGTCAGGAGTCCTCAACAGTTTACAGATGTTGTTCACATGACAAGTATGATAGTGGGTACCTGATATGGATATTGGATGTTTTACACCTGCGTTTTCTACTTAACTAGAAAAGCCTTCAAATCATTTTCAGGAATAATTTTAATGGCTTCTACCACTACCTTGGCATTCAGTTCAGCACCTTCCTTGATCGTGTGGGTGTGATCGGTGTCATTGAAGAAATGTGTTTTCACATATTCCTCGCCCAGCTCATAGTACTTTGCAGCTACGAGTAAATTTACGTCTATAAAGGCAGTTTCAGTGTCCTCGGCCACCTGCTTTGCCCAGAGGCCATAATCAGTCTCTGCCGTGATGACTTTGCCGTCCTTCCAGTTGTTTCGGGGAACCAGTGAGCAGACAATAGGAGTAACTCCCTTGGCTTTGGCTGCCAAAATCATCTGACGTAAATACTGACCATAAGAATAAACTGTTTCCTGACGCTTGGTGATGGGATTGTATATGCTTTCCGCTTCCAATCCGGCACTTTTGATTGTGCCCCGGGCTCTGGCTTCATCATCCAGCGGACTTGAATCATTATGCCCAAACTGCATAATCAGGAAATCTCCGGGTTCTAATTTATCCAAAACCTTCTGCCAATGTCCGTAAGTCTGGAACGTTCGGCTGCTTGTACCACCAAGTGCATGATTCTGAACTTTGATCTTTTCTACATCAAAATAAGGAGCAATAAAATCACCCCATCCCCAAAGCCCTCCGGCACCGTCACCTTGCCCATTTTTCACGGTGGAATCTCCGATTAAAAAGAGGGTTGGTTTATCCTTTGTCAGATAATCTTTCAGGTCGCAATTAGTCAAATCCCGTATTCCCTCCGTAACTGACCAGGCATTGATCCTAGCCCCGCTTCATTGGTATGGGTGTGATCTCTTTCAAAAAGGCCTTTTACGACTTCCTGACCCCATTTGTCGTATTGGTCAGCCACTATTGAATTGAGGTCAATAAAGGGTGCTCCCTGTTTTCTTGCTGATTCCTTGGCCCATTTCCCAAAATCCTGATTGGCTCTTTCCACTTCTCCATCCTGAAATTTATTTCTCGGAATCATGGATGCCACGATGGGAGTTGCACCTTTAGCTTTGGTTTCGCTGATGAATTTCTCCAAATACCATCCATAGGTATGAACCGTTTCCAGACTGCCGTCTGGCCAGGTGAGTTCGATTGTTTCATCGCCCATTCCTCTCAATACGCCACGGTAACCTGCTTTGGTAGTATCAGGAGTACTCCCTTCATTATGCCCAAACTGCATGATCACATAATCTCCCGGCTTCAGCGCTTCGCGGACTTGATCCCATCTCCCTTCTTTGATAAAGGTTCTGCTGCTTCTGCCAGCCATAGCCTGATTACTGACGGTCAGTTTGGTACTGTCAAAAAACTCCTGCAGGAAATTCCTCCAGCCCCGCTGTAGATTTCCTTCTCCACCGTTTCTTACGGTAGAATCCCCGATGAGATAGAGCGTTTTCTTTTCTTCAGTTTGTTGATGAAAAGCAGTGAATAGGAGAGCTAAAACAAGAATTGACAGGGTATTACTGGTTTTGCTGAGATTCATCGATTACTAGGCTGAGCTAAAAGAATTACAAATTTTTAAGTTGCCCAATTTAGTAAAAGAATAGTAGGAGAATAACCTGTAGTGACATGAGTTGATATTTCCTGGTGGTTTTCGAAAAAGTTTCCCGCGGATGGACGCAGATGATTCCCGCAGATTGACGCCGAAAAATGCGCAGATAGCCGCAGATTTAACTTTGGTTAAATTCTTTGAAAATTGGAATCAGCAATAGTCTGCGTAATTGATCTGCGAAAATATGTGGGGAAAATTGATTCTAAGATGACCTAAAAAGGAAATATCAGTAACGAATGTTGACCCACGGTATTAAAATCCCGCCAGACCCGATTGAGTTCTGTATGGGTTTTGGCAGCTTCTAAACCTGAGAAAGGATATAATTTGCCATTAATTTCCCTGCACTTTTGGGTGAGTTTTCGGCTTGTTCTGCTTATTTTCTTCAATCCGGAATCTGATATTTTTCCGTTTTTTTCCAGTTCATCCCAGGAAGCACTGACTTGATGATAAAATGCCTCCCGGAGTTCTTGTAGTTTTTCCTCTTGCTTTCTGAGGAGTTTTTTGAAATACCTAAGATGCTTTTTGTCGTATTTTCTGTACTCATGTCTTCTCCAAAACGACTGCTCTATCAATTCCTTTAAGTGAAGAGAAATACCCAGAATATTCGCTGCAAGCGTAGCTTCGGCAAACTGCAGGAAGGGATATTGGTAAACTGAGGCAGTCAATTGAGCTTTTTCCGGAAGAATTTCAAAGCAACGGTTTAGCGGGACTTCAAGGTCATCGCATCGAAAAGCATGGCTTCCCGTGGCTATCATGCCCATGTAATTCCAGCCGTCAAGAATAGCTACATCTTTTCTGTCGAGGACAAAAGCTTTGATCACCGGCTTTCCTTTTTCATCCAACAGTGCCTTCCCATCCTCCAGTATCTCGCAGTTGGCAGTGAGATGTGTTGCATGCAGGGCTCCGGAAGCGTAGGTCCAACTCCCGGAAATGAGGTATTTGTCACCCACCAAATTGGCTTTTCCTCCTACAAATCCACTTCCTGCCAGGCAGAGTTTTTCGTCTGGGAAAATCTCATTGCGAAGTGACTCTTCCATAAAACCGACAAACCAGGCAGCGCCTGCGCACAGTGTAACTGTCCATCCCAGACTCCCGTCCAGCTTGGCCAGTTTTTCTTCAATTTCCAAGGCTTCCGGCAAGGTACAGCCCAGTCCTCCCAAGTCTTTTGGCACAAAAAGCTTAAACCATTTTTTGGAATAAATCTCAGCCAGCCATTCCTCGGGAAGGTATCCAAGTTCTTCTGCTTTGGTAGCGAGTTCGTGGCTAAACAGTTTCGAATTCTCCATGGCTGTGGTCTAGTTCTTTTTTCCAATCGAAATAACCAAAAACGGCTACGACGAAAAGGAAAATGGTAAGAAATGAGATTAGAATCAGTTGCTTGTGAAAGAGCAAAGGAATGGCTACGATATTTGACACATTCAGCCAAATCCAGTTTTCCAACTTTCTTTTTGCCAAAAGCCACATCCCCGCCCAGGCGGTGGAGGATACAAAGGCATCTACTATAGGCACATCGGAGTCGGTAAAATTGGTAAGTATAAAATAGAGAAATGCCCAGCCGCCCAGAGCGATTGCCCAGGTGATTTTCTGCTCAGTACCTGTACTTCTTGAGATTTGTGATGCCCCGGAGGAAGATCTGTTTTTCCACATGACCCAGCCATAAATACTCATTACTAGGTAATAGGCATTGAGCAGGGTTTCGGCGTAGAGCTTGGCATCCACCAGCAAGAAGCCGGAACATAAGATCCCGATGATGCCGGCGGGATAGAGCAATACATTGTTTTTGCGGGCGAGCAGTACTGAGGTGACTCCAAAACCCACAGCGAACCATTCCAGTACACCCGTGGATTTGATCTGCTCAGCGAGCAGACTCATGTCAATATACAATAGCATTTGAATAACGTTTTAGAATTATTCAAAAAAGGGAGAACAGTAATCTAGTCCCTACGCCGGCATTACCCGGATCAGGTGCTCAGTGATCGCTCACCGATGGGTATGATCTCAGCCCGAAATATTAGGGCACCCCTTAATTGATGGTGCTAAGATAGGGATTAATACATGATTTCGCTCTTCGAGCTGGATCACTCTAAGCTCGCTGCGCATAAACCGGATTTTCCGAAACCTGAGGAATTGCGAAAAATAACCAAGCAGGGAGCTAAAACTGTAGCGAAGCACCGGGAAGCTTTCTTGATGGATTGGGTCAAAAGATGGGAGTGGCTGAAATAGAGTAACAAATCCTAAGACAGATACCTTTATATCAGCTTTGGATAAATTGGATTCTGACTTCATTCCAATTCAGGTATGCACTATTTTAAATAAAAAGACCTATTCCCATAGCCGGGAATAGGTCTCTATCATTTTATATGCGTTGCTTATTTACTGCCGCCATATTCTTGATTTTGTTCTATCAGCGTATTGTCCAACTCCAAAAGTGGAATAGGGAGAATCTCATGCTTTCCTGCCACAAAGCCTTTACTTGCAAGTACTTCGGAAGCTTTTCCATTTCTGATTAGATCGAACCATCTATGTCCTTCTCCTGCGAGCTCCAGACGTCTTTCTTCCAAAACTGAATTTATAGAAACAGGAACAGGTGCTAAGCCGACCCTTGCCCTAACTGCATCTAGCAGAGCCTGTGCTCGGCCGGTATTTCCACCTCCTCTTACCAATGCTTCAGCTTCCAAAAGATAGGAGTCTGCAAGCCGGATTTCATAGATATTCTGACGGAAGTTCAGCTCCATTACTCCACCTCCTGTTGATCTGTCTTTCTGCCGTCCTGCAAACTTCTCCAAGAAATAGCCGGTATTGTTGTAGCCTTTTTCATAAGTAACTGCTCCTGCTTTTTCCAAACTGTCCAAATCTGCAATCGTTGCTGATTTACGGGGATCGTTTTTCATCACTTGATATAAATCCGGAGTAACAGTCAAAAAGCTCCATCCTGAAACATAATCCGGTGCAGTATCTGCGATTGGATTGTAACCTCGGGGGCCTACCATGATGTTCAAAAGATTGCCTTCTGTACATCCTACACACCCCCAATCACCATTTGATGTATTCGTAAAGGATACTTCGAAAATTGACTCCGAGTTGAATTTATTGTCAACTTCAAATAGATCGGAGAACTTGTCCAATAATTTGTATCCATACTGGCTGGTTCCGCCCGGAGTACCGTTTACCATTTCAAATTGCTCTGCTGCCATTTCAAATTTTTCCTGCTGCAAATAGACCTTGCCCAAGACAGCACGGGCCATTCCTTCAGTAGCTCTTCCCGCTTCTGTTTCCAGATTGAGCTGGGTAGGAAGGTTGGGAAGTGCTTCCAAAATATCCGCTTCTATCTGAGCATATACCTCAGCAGGATCTGCCTGTACTACGTCGAACATTTCGGATGTGGAGACCGGCTCTGTGAAAAGCGGTATGTTTTTAAAAAAGCGTACCAGATCAAAATAGAAATAAGCGCGTAGGAAGATAGCTTCTGCACGATAGCGTGCCTTTACTGCTTCATCCATAGGTACTCCGGGAAGTTTTTGTATAAGTACATTTGCGCGAAAAACTCCTGAAAAACCCTTACTCCAAAGATCTCCCTGAGGGCCGTTGGCAGGATCCAGTGTATAATTGGACCACACCTGAATGGAAGTGACATCGTTTGGCCCACCACCACCGGCAAAGTGATCGTCAGATGCAGCGTTAAGAGCAGTCAGTTTGGTGACATATCCTCCGCCCTGCATTCCGACTACGTCATATACAGCTACCAATCCATTGAATGCTTCTTCTTGATTCTGATAATAGTTGGATTCCAGGTCTGTACCTCTAGGCTTGATTTCCAGAAAATCATCAGAGCAGGAACTCAATGTCATTGCTGTCAGAGCGATGGCAGCGAGATATTTTTTATGTTTTAACATGATTAGAGTCAATTTTGATTAAAAACCTACATTTACGCCGACCATAAACGAGCGGGCTTGTGGATAAATACCACGGTCAATGCTCATTACTCCTCCGCCGATTTCAGGATCATACCCTGTGTATTTGGTGAACGTGAGCAAGTTTTCACTCATGACATATACTCTGGCCTTTTTCATGCCGACTTTGCCTGCAATGGCAGTAGGGAGTGTGTAGCCAAATTGGAGTGTTTTGATACGGAAATAAGATCCGTCCTCTAAATAGAAATCCGATGGGTTGCCGAAGTTTTTGTTTGGATCACCATCTACCAGTCTTGGGTAGGAATTGTTGTCTCCGGCTTCTGTCCATCTGCCCAGAGCTTCTGTCTGCCAGTTTGCAGTTCCGATATCCAATCTTCTTAGACCTTGAAACACCTTGTTGCCTGCCACACCTTGCCCGAAAAGAACCATGTCAAAAGCTTTATAAGCCAGATTCAAAGTAAATCCGTACGACCAAGTCGGAGTAGGATTTCCAATATAGGTCCGGTCTTTCTCGGTGATCTGTCCGTCTCCATCCAAGTCTGCCCAGATGAAATCGCCGGGCTTGGCATTTGGTAAAATTTGATTGCCATTGGAATCCACATAGTTTGCCACTTGCTCTTCAGTCTGGAAAATCCCCAATTTCTGAAATCCAAAGAAGGAGTTGGCCGCCTGTCCCAAACCGGTTCGGGTGATAGGGTAGGTGCTTGCCTGGAAACTCTGTCCACCTGAAATGAAATCTATATTGGCACCCAGATCAGTCACTTCATTGTGCAGATAGGATACGTTTCCACTCATACCGAGATTGAGATTGCCTAGTTGCTTTCTATAGCCGACTTCAAGTTCCACTCCCTTGTTTACCATATCCGCAACGTTTGCAGCAGGATTGGAAATCGCTCCCACGTAGGAAGGAATTCTTGGGTTTTGAAGTATACCTGTTGTGACCTTTTTGTACATGTCAAACGTCACATTGAAGTCTTCGAAAACTGTAGCCTCAATACCAATGTTGGCTTGACTGGTTTGTTCCCACTTTAGATCAGGATTGGATGGCGCATTTGGACTATATCCGATCAGGTAGCTTCCATTCGTTCCAATCGCATAATTTCTGCCACCGCCTATGGTGGACAAGTAAGCAAAGTCACCGATGTTGTCATTTCCCACTACGCCGTATCCACCACGTACTTTCAGAAAGTCAACTACATTGTTGCTTGGCCAGAAATTCTCCTGAGAAATAACCCATCCTGCCGAGAATGAAGGAAAAACCCCATAACGGTTGTTTTCCCCAAATCTTGAAGAACCATCGCGGCGTACAAGTGCTTCCAAGAGGTATTTCTCTTTGAAATTGTAATTGACTCTTGCAAATAGAGAAGTCACAGAATGGCCCGATCCTTCGGAACCTGTAGCAACGCGCTGATCGCTGGGTACATTGTAATTCAAAGAGGCATCGTCGAAATTGTTTGCAGGAACATTGAAATAAGTGACGCCAAGCGATCTGGTAGTATTGTCCAAATAAGCTCCCTGCCCCAATAATACGGTGAAGGTATGGTCCTCTATGCTTTTGGTGTAGGACACGGTATTCTCCAGATTCCAGTCGAAACCTCTACTCTGGTTTCTGGTAAAGGACGTCTGGTTAGATACGTTGGATCCGTTCAGATAAAACAGTGGAGTAAAGGATTCATTTCCCCAGTAAGATAGCTTTGCTCCCAAAGTGGATCGGAATTTCAATCCTTTAATAGGTTCTGCTACAGCATAGGCATTTCCCACGATATTGTCGGACCAACCATAATTTCCCAGTCTAGTTTGGATGTAAGCCAGCGGATTGACCATCTCCTGACCTACAATAGTAGATATGCCATAAGGATTTCCGTTAGGATCTCTGATCACATTTGGGGAAGTATACGGCGGCTGCGAAGCTAGAGCAGGATCGGTGATCACCGCAGGTGTGATAGGGTCCAAGTTGATCGCAGAGCTCAAAGGCCCGCCAAATTCTGAGTTCGTATTTCCCAGACCAATGGATTTGTCATGGGCATAACCCACGTTTTGGCCTATGGTCAGCCATTTGGCCAGTTTGTGTTCCGAATTCAGGCGTATGTTAGTTCGCTTGTAGCTGGAAATATCTGTAGCTACTATACCGTCTTGTTGCAAGTGCCCAAAGGAAGCATAGAAGGTGGAAACTTCATTTCCTCCGCTTACACTTAACTCATGATTTTGACGGCGGGCATCGTTGTTGAAAATCAAATCCTGCCAGTCAGTTCCTTCGCCATAGCTGGCCGGATTGTTAAATACCGGATTATTTCCCGCGTTGACAGCTGACTCATTTCTCAAGGTCGCATAATCGGTCGCATTGAGAAGATCCAACTTCTTCGCAGGAGCAGAGGTACCGTAATAGCCATGGTAGTTTACGCGCATTTCTCCTGCTTTTCCTTTTTTGGTAGTTACCAAGATCACACCTGCGGCTGCTCTTGCTCCGTAGATGGCCTGAGACGAAGCGTCTTTGAGCACTTCGATGGATTCAATATCGGATTGGTTGAGGTAGCCGATGCCACCACTGTCCACGACCACTCCATCCACTACCCATAGAGGGTTGTTATTTCCCAGGGTGGTTATGCCCCGGATCCTAATGGATGATGCAGCGCCGGGTTGCCCGGAGCTTGCCGCCACAGTAAGCCCGGAAGTACGTCCTTGAAGGGCCTGCTCTACGCGGTTGATGGGCATGTTTTCCAGATCTGAGGCTTTGACACTTGAGATAGCTCCGGTCACTACGCTCTTTTTCTGAACACCGTAACCTACCACTACCACTTCTTCCAGATCACTGCTGGATTCCGCCAATTGTATATTGATCACTGATTGATTTGACACCGGTACTTCTTGGGTATCAAATCCAAGAAAACTGAACACTAAGGTGCTTCCCACGGAGGCATTGATACTGTAATCACCATTGATATCGGTGACTGCACCATTCGTGGTTCCTTTTTCGATTACTGTCACTCCGGGGAGTATATCTCCATCTGACTGAAGCGTGACTTTTCCTGTAATTGTTACCTGTTGGGCATGCGCTACGCCTGCCAAAAGCAACAAACAGGAAAAGAAGAAAATAGTAAAGATTCTTCTTTCCATTGGAAATGGGTTTAGGTTAATTTGACTTGATTAATTAATCGTTAGTCCGCTTTTCATAGCAGATTCACAAGCCTCAAAACTGCTAAGCTTAACTTAAATCCACACTACAGAGTGACGCTACATTACCCCTACAAAAGTTTCAAAAAGTGCTTTAATGGCTTTTGTGAAGCACTACTTGACTACTACAATTATTTTTTTGGGATTAGACAGGGCTATGTATGGACAAATGGCGCAATAAATACGGCTCTTAAAAAAACACAAGGATTCCAGAGCGGTTTAGGAAGTAGTAATTTGAATCAGGAAATCATGGAGATTCACTTCCGTGCTGATCTGTAATTTTTTCCTAAGCCTGTATCTTCCCACTTCCACGGCCTTCAAAGAGATACTCATGAGGTCTGCAATTTCTTTGGAAGAAAGATTCATCTTGACGAATGCACATAGTTTTAGTTCATTAGCTGTAAGTGCAGGGAATTTTCCTCTGAGGATTGTAAGGAAATTGGAATGGACATGATCAAAATGTATGGCAAATCTATTCCAATCGTCATCACTTCGCTCTACCTCATTGATCAGTCTGATTACTTTTTTGGCATTAAGTTCGGATTCACTTTCCGCCATAAGTTCTTCTTTGATTTTGGCCAATACTTTCCCCCGCTGAAGCAAGTGCATAGTCGTGGAGCCAAGTTCTTGATTTTTATGGTTGATCTCGGCTTGCAGCTTATCATTTTTGAGCCGCATGATTTCCTTTTCTGTGCGCTCCAGTGCCAGACTGTGCTTATCTCTCAAGTGCTTTTGTGCTAAGACATGCTTTTTGTTCTGCTTGGTAAAAAACCAAAAGAGCGTGCCAATGAGTATGATAAAGTAAAGTAAGTAGGCCCATACACTTTCATACCAAGCGGGTAAAATTGTAAATGCATAGCCGGCAATTCCCGATTCGTTACCTAGATTATTTCTTGACTTTACTTCAAAAGTATAGGTTCCTGCACCTAGATTGGTATAGTCTTTTTCACTTCTATCTGTCCACTCACTCCACCCTTGGTCAAAACCCCGAAGAAAGTAACTGTATTCCAAATTTTCAAGTTGACGAAATGTTGTAGATGTGTATTCCAGATGAATGGAGTTCATCGTATGGGAGAATTCCTGGATGTCATTTATAGTCTCATCTACACTGTGCATGGTATAGACTACAGTATCTTGTTGGCCAAACAGACTTACTTTTCCTATCCAGCCGGTAGGTCGGCTGATTCTCTTTCTATATTCCCCGTAATTGATGTGGTAAAATCCCTTGTTTGAACCTACCAAGATGTTTTTTTTGTCTATAGCATAGATGAATTCATGACCACCAATGACATTGCCTGAAAGCTCCGGCAAGTAAATAATCGTGAAGGGAAGCTCATTCTGTGGCATGCTGTAATCAATAACTCCGATATTTTTATTTGATATAAACCATACATTGCCTTCTTGGTCTTCCTGCAGGTATTGAACACTCATTCCTCTGAGCACTCCTTTGAAAATATCAGATTGCCGGAATCTAGCCGTCTTTTGGTCGAATTCGTAGATACCTGATTCCGTAGCTATAAGGATTCTGTTCTTCACCTGAAAGGCATAATTGTAAAGATCTGAGGGTAAACCGTCTGCTGCAGTGTAGGTTGAGGTTTTGATGACTTTCGAGAAATCATCTGAAAGCTCCTGGCGGTAGATGCCTCTGTAGGGATGGGAACCCCAGAGTTCACCCGTACTGAATTGCATCTTCAGAAATCGAAGAGATTCAGAGAGTTCACCAATAGCCCCCATGTCGTTCAGCGCGGTGCCATTTTCCGAAAGAAGCTGCATACCGGTATAGGTTCCAACGTAGATTTCCGAACTTGGATAGATGGCGGTAGCAGGCTGAAAAACCCACGCTCCGGTATGGTTGAAAATAGCTTTGGCATGATCCTCCACAATTTCAAAAGCACCATTTTCATGCCCCATAAGTAGACGGTCGTTGATTTCCTGTATTTTCCAGACTTGTCCTTCTGATCCTTGAATTAAAGTAAATTCTCCTTTCGCAAGGCTCAAATCCTCATTTTTTGAGGAGAGGGTAAATTTGTAAAGCCCATCCGAAGTGCCTAGATACAGCTGATTTTTATAACTCATGGCTGTATACCCAGATACACGTTTACCTGCATCCGGCTGAACTTCCTTGATCGGATTTTGGAAATCTATGTAATCTATCCCATCATCCAGTCCGATCCATAATCCAAAGTCTTTGTCTACAAAAATACTTCGCACATTGTTAGTTTGTAATCCTTGGGCAAAGGTGAATTGCTGTACCGGTTTGCCTTCAATGTCTATTATGAGTACACCGGATGACTTGGTTCCTATGGCATAAGTTTCAGAATCGATTTGGATGGCGGTGTTTACCCAACTTTTCCTTAGCAATTCATCTATTTCTGTAATGAAAGGTTTTAGCCTGTCTGCATCTAAAAGATAAGTTCCGTTGGATAAGGTAAAAACAAGTAAATTATCAGCGCTAAACGGAAGGATACTTACAATGTGGGGAAATGTGGCAGTCGAAGAATTTAGGACTTTTTTCCAAATTCCATTTGAGAACTCCATTAGCCCCGTTTCCTTGTCTTGGGCAAATACTCTATCATTTACTACTCCCAAGTACAGCCATTCGGTTCCGGAGGTGAATACCTGCATCACTTCGTTTTTGAAATGATAAATCCTGTTGTGCTCTAGAAAAAAGAACTCATCACCACGATTTACAATCTGCCAGATATCGGAAAAGCTTCTGTCGTGTTCAGGGATAAGATGCTTAAGTGAATGGAAATTCAATTGACCATTTGAGGCTGCCTGAAAATATCCTATCTCATCCTGTCCTCCGACAAAAAGACGGTCTTTGGAATCGAATTTTACAGAACGGATGATGGTCTTGTTAGGAAGCTGATAACGGTCCCAGAAGTTGCCGTTGAAGGTAAGTAACCCCTCATTATTGCCAAAGTAGATAACTCCCTTTTTATCCTGTGTAGCGCCCCAATTCTGAAGCCCCGCCTGATATGTCTTATTGGTGAAATTCTTAATCTTGGGAGATGCCAGTTCAGATTGGGAATTACCTGAACTTGAAAAAACAATAAGTAATATAAATGTCAATAGGACATTCTTCATTTAGGATAATTAAATAGTTGGTTTTAGTTGTTATTGGATTTACTCTGATTGACGACTGATGCTGACACCCCTGTAAACCTGTTTATCGGATCACATGATCTTGTATGCAAATTGCTTAAATATTTTCAAAGTCAGGGATTTTCAGTTCAACTTCAATCATTGCTTGATTTTTGTCAATTTCCAAACAGCACACGGAATAGTAACCTCGGGTAAATTGCTAATTAACGGGTCAGATTTTCCATTTGCTCCGGATTTTCAATAATGACTTCATTGTAGATTAAAGTCCAGCCCAAGGATTTTGTCAGGACATAGATATTTAGAAGTTCACTTATCAAGCGTTCCTGTGCATCATCTTTGAGACCCGAAGCTTCGATTTTATCTCTAAACTGTTTGGTTATATTGGTTTTGATTTTGTTGTAATCGTTGGCTTCAAACTGGTTTAAAAAATCCTGCGTCACATCATAGTATTCAAATTCTGGATAAATATTTATCACGGGCTCAGGAATTTTGATGATGGTAAGGGTCTTGGATTTTTGATCAATCTTCGTTTCCAATTTCCGCAAATCATATTCCACAGTTGCTTTTGCCTTGGCGATAATCAAGGCCTTTTTATTGGCGCTTACCAGATCGAGAAATAGCTTTTGGGAGTTTCGGTACGTGTAAACCTGAGAATAATAACCTTCTGTCACGATTAGTTTACCTACGTTTTGGATTTGTTCCTGTATCATTGCAGAATTGGCATTGAGTTCCTCTTGGCTGTCTTTTCTATCTACAAAAAACCAAAGTCCCGCCATAACGAGAAGAGCGGCGATAAATCCAAGGAAAAATCTATTCATAATTGAATCGAAGTAAGTGTTAAAGATAAGGTAAACTACGAAATTTGTTTTGGCAGAGAACTAGACTCAGATATTAACTTGTAGCCTCCATAGTATGGTTCGAATTGGCGTGATTTCTCAATGGATCCAAAAAATGGTCCATAGCAACTTTAATCTTATACGCAGAAGACCTTTTAGGTTTTAAGAATTTGTTGCTTTTAAGTACGACGAAGGTCATTTGGCTGAATTCGACATTTTTCAGTAATCAAATTTCTGAGGAAGAGCCACTTTGCCTGTTAATTAGAAATTAAATTAAACAATTTAGACTCTGATGGATTAAGTCATTATGAAATCGAACATGACTCAAAAGTCACACACTGGGATGATTATCAGCCATGCGAGATTCTCCCGATCCGCCGCGGCGGACGGGACAGGCTATGTGGCCGTTGGAGAACAAATTATAAACACATGAAAAAGAAAAAGCCCGGAAAATTTGCTCCTTTAATGAGTTGGGACATCAGTAATCCCATGAGCGAAATAAGAGCCAAAAAGATAGAAGACCTAGAGACTCTGATGGGATTTTCTGAGTTACATCACTGGCAAGTGGACTTGAATAAGGAATTGACGGCAGGTTATCAGGCACTTGTACTGACTGATTCTGATCAGCAAATCCTGTGGGTCAACCAGGGCTTTCATACGATGACGGGATATACGCCGGAATTTGCCTTAGGGAAAAAGCCTTCTTTCCTTCAAGGGGCAAATACGTCTGAGAATGCCAAGCGAAGAATTAGGGAAGGTTTGGCTGCCGGTAGGAATATTACGGAAGTAGTAACAAACTATCGAAAAGACGGGGAAGAATACGAATGCCGGATTTCTATTATTCCTTTGATCCATTCGACCCGTGGAATTACCCATTTTTTGGCTTTGGAAAGGGAAAAAATATTGGCTTCCTAGAGAAAAGTTTCGATCCTGTTTCATTTAGCTTTTACCGGACTAACCGATTAAACCGATGCTCAAAACTGAGAGGTGTTAATTTGGTTTTCAGCTAAACTGTTGACAAACATTCCCAATTGTCTGCTTGTGTGCTTCTGCTCCATGAAACAAATAAATTATCAGCCCTTGGCTCATTACCGTTAATCATAAAAATGAATATACAATGTTACATTTCTTCAAATGCAACATTGTTTCATAGTGTGACGCAACTATATTTGCAATATAATTGCAAAATAATACGCCATGCTCTTGTGTATTCCCGCTTTTACGGGTTTATTCCTTTTTTCTATAAATGAATTTAACACTGAAAAATTCTACCCGGATGATCATTTTGAGCCCCGCCCGTTGGTTGATTTTTCGGTTAGGCCATCCTTGGATACTATCCCAAAGGATTCAGCAGCTTCCAAAGTCATGGAGCTGGAGGAATTTTTATTGAGTGAGCAGAGAGCAAGACAATTGAGAAATGAGGAATCGTTCAATGTAGATTTTGTCAAGCAAGAGTTCATCCGGGAAAATAGAGGAGGAAGTTTGATGAAATCATTGGAAAGACTGCCGGGAGTGAGCACCATAGGAATAGGCTCAGGTGCTTCCAAACCGCTGATCCGCGGCCTTGGTTTCAATCAGGTGATGGTAGTGGAAAATGGCATCAAGCACGAAGGTCAGCAGTGGGGAGCGGATCATGGACTTGAAATAGACCAGTATGCAGCTGATCAGGTAGTAATTATAAAAGGACCGATATCATTCAAATATGGCTCTGATGCAATTGCCGGAGTAGTGGATATCCGTGAGAAACCGGCTCCAAGCGAAGATGGAATAGGTGGTTCGGTAGACTTGGGAGCCAAAACCAATAATGCATGGTTAGGTGGCTCTATTAATCTGTTTGCAAGAAAGAATAAATGGTTTGTAGACGGCAGACTCACCTATGCATCCTATGCGGATTTTAAAGTTCCCACTGATTCGGTCTTTGTATATGACTTCGGAGTAGCCTTACATGAGAATAAAGTAAGAAATACTGCCGGAAATGAATTCAATTTCTCGGGCAGGGTGGGGTATATCGGTGAGCATCTCCGCAATACGTTTTCTATATCCAGAGTAAGGAGCAAATCAGGTTTTTTTGCCAATGCCCACGGATTGGAGCCCCGACAAGTAGATAAGGATCTTCACGACCGTTCCGACCGGGACATCCTTTTGCCTTTTCAGGAAGTGGATCACCTCAAGTTGATTAATAAATTGAGCTATTCCATGGGCAACAACTTGCTTGAGCTGGATCTGGGCTATCAGCGAAATGACCGCAAAGAATGGAGCCAATATGTCAACCATGGATACATGCCTCCTATATTTCCCTCGGAAATGCCTTATTCTTCCACGCTGGAAAGAGCCTTTGACAAAGAAGTTTTTTCCCTCAATCTGAGAGATGAGCTATTTTTGAAAAATCACACGCTATCCTTTGGCGCAAGTGCAGAATATCAAAACAATGATATTGGCGGCTGGGGTTTTTTAATTCCTGCTTTTGAGCAATTCAGCTATGGATTCTATGCAGTAGATAAATATAAGATAAATCCCCTATGGCAGCTTACCGGCGCCTTACGCTATGACCATAGCCGAATTCACGTGTTTGAATACCGCGATTGGTTTCCCAGTGTAAAGGACGCCAGTCAGGCCGGGGATTCAGACTACCTGAATAGGGCGGAGGATTTCAAGAGAAATTTCAACAGCTTGGTTTGGTCTGTGGGGTTCAATTATGTGCCCGGAGACTTAAGCTTTAAAGGAAATGCCGGAACGAGTTTCCGAATGCCTATAGCAAAGGAACTTGCTGCTAACGGCGTGAATTACCATTATTTCAGATACGAGAGAGGGAAGGACGATCTTTCACCGGAGCGTTCTTTTCAGCTGGATTTGGGAACTGATCTCACCAAGGAGAATTGGTGCGTGAGTTTTAGTCCATTCCTAAACTATTTCCCCAATTATATTTATTTGAACCCTTCCTTTGAGCATGATTATTTATACGGTGCCGGAAATCAGATTTTCAATTACACTCAAAGTGAGGTGTTCAGGTATGGAGCAGAGATCAGCGCTTCCTATCAGTTTACTCCGTCGCTAAGTACAGAGCTGCTTGGGGAATACGTTTACAGCAAGCAACTCTCAGGAGACAAGAAAGGATACACTTTGCCATTTTCCCCGCCACCGTCAGCTGTATTGAACCTGACCTATAAGCCTAATCTGCAGGGTGCATTCAAGTCACCTTATTTCGCATTGGATTACAGGCTGACAGCCAAGCAGGACAACATAGTTCCTCCTGAGAAAATCACTCCGGGCTATCAGTTGATCAATGTGCGGATGGGATCTAATGTAGCCATAGCCAATCGGAACATAAAGGTCGATATCCAAATACAAAATCTCTTCAATACCCACTACCTAAACCATACAAGTTTTTACAGGCTGATAGATCTGCCTGAACAAGGAAGGAACATTGCTCTTTCCCTCAACTATCAGTTTTGAGAATTCAATCAGCTTATAAACCAACTTAATACACTATGAAATCGAGCATGTCGAGAGCGACACACATTGGGATGATTATTCGCCGTGCGAGATTCCATCTGACCATTAAAAATCAAAATATAAACAGATGAAATATCCATGACGGGAGCGCGACACACAGGGG
>NZ_JAVDWS010000036.1:0-20905 GCF_031457395.1 Algoriphagus sp. 4150 | reverse complement strand
GGTTGATTTCTACGAAAATGGTGGATGCCGGGATTTATAATCATGCCCCTGTGTGTCGCGCTCCCGTCATGGATATTTCATCTGTTTATAATTTGTTTAAGAGGTCAGATAGCCTGTCCCGAACTTGATTCGGGAGAATCTCGCATGGCTGATAATCATCCCTCTCCCGAAGCAAGTTCGGGACAAGTTGTGTGTCGTCTTCGACATGCTCGATTTCATAGCTATACTTATAAATTTATGTGATTATCCGCAATGATGCCAGTAGCCATATTCTCTTTGGTTTACGGGAGGGAAGACAGTAGACGGAAGACCGAATGACCTTACCTGATTTTGGTTATCACATTCTTGTCGCTTTTGCTTCCTTACTGGTAGAAAAGCGGATAATCATAAGAATAATAATGCGTAACTCACCCTACAATTTGAAACTTGCGGGGGAGTAAATGTCTGTTTTAAAATGTAAGCTCGTTACTTCTTGCCTTTCGGCCTTAATGGCCTACACTCCACGTCCGCTACGAAGTAATTCGGATGGGTTTCCAAAGTTTGGACAATCGTCTGAGCCACATCTTGGGGACGCATCATATGTTCATTGGCATTGGAACCTTCTATCTCATCGAAGAAATTGGTTTGGGTAGATCCGGGATAAATCGTAGAAACTTTAATCCCAAAATCACGAAGCTCTATATACATAGAATGGGAAATCCCGCGTACCGCATGCTTTGTCCCTACATATCCGGCAAAATTAGCCACTCCATTCAATCCTGCGATGGATGCAACATTCAAAACATGTCCTTCATCAGCTGCTTTCATAGCTGGAACCAGTCTCTTACTCACGTAGAAAATCCCGTGGACATTGGTATCAAACATTGCTTTCCAATCTTGGGAGGACATTTCTTCGAATTTGCCCGCAATTCCAAATCCCGCATTATTGACAAGTATTCTGATATCAGTTCCCAGTTTGCCCGTTGTTTCCAGAAATGCTTTCTCCACCGAATCTTCATCAGCAACATCACAGGCGAAAAAATGGAAGTTTTCATGTTCAAAATCCGGAGCATTCCTCCCCCATCCGGCAACGACCGTTCCTTTTTCAAGTAACAATTTGACGACTTCCAGTCCTATTCCTTTGCTGACACCGGTGACTACTGCCAGTTGATTGTTGAGTTGCATAGCTTCTTGCTTATTAGATTTACTGTACAAAAGTTTTTTTAGCAGAAATAGTTCTTTTACAAAAAGAGTTTGGTTCCAAATCCCTCAAAAAGCTTGAGCATTGGCACATTTTTATAAATTTGGATTACATCATATAAACCACCGACTATGAAAAAACTTTTATTCCCCCTACTGCTGTGCCCGATGATCATGGGCACCGGAAATCTTTCAGCCCAAACGGAACTCCACAAGGCTATCGACACCAAGGCAAATTCCATTGAATCCAAAGTGATTGAGTGGAGACGGGACATCCACATGCATCCTGAGCTGGGAAACCAAGAAACCCGTACGGCAAAAAAAATCGCCGATCACTTGCGCTCTTTAGGCATTGAAGTGACAGAAAATGTAGCTGTGACTGGAGTCGTGGGAGTCTTGAAAGGAGGTAAGCCCGGGCCAACAGTAGCGCTTCGCGCAGATATGGACGCACTCCCGGTGACAGAACGCAATGACTTACCCTTCAAATCTGTGAACACGGCCACTTACAATGGTCAGGAAACAGGAGTAATGCATGCCTGTGGCCACGATACACATGTGGCAATCTTGATGGGCGTAGCAGAAGTACTTGCGGGCATGAAAGGTGAGCTGGAAGGAACGGTGAAATTTATTTTCCAGCCTGCCGAAGAAGGCGTATTTGATGCGGAAATAGCCGGGGCGGAACTGATGGTAAAAGAGGGCGTGATGGAGGATGTAGATGCTATTTTTGGCTTGCATATCAATTCCCAAACAGAAGTCGGGAAGATTGGCTACAGATCCGGTCCGGTGATGGCGGCAGTAGACAATCTGGATATAACTGTAAAAGGCAGACAAGCACATGGTGCATACCCTTGGTCAAGTGTGGATCCAATAGTAACCAGCTCACAGATCATCATGGGACTACAGACTATTCTTTCCAGAAATGTGAATGTCACCCAGAATCCTGCCGTGGTGACCATCGGAGCAATTCATGGAGGGATCAGACACAACATTATTCCGGAGGAAGTCGGGATGATCGGTACTATACGAACTTTTGGTGATGAGCAGCAAGTGCTAGTGCATAAGCGGGTAACTGAAATCGTGACAAATATTGCCGAAAGTGCCGGAGCTACCGTGGACCTGAAGATCGAAAAACTCTACCCCTCCACAGTCAATCATCCTGACTTGACAAGGGAAATGCTCCCATCCCTGGAAGCAGCAGCAGGCGCAGAAAATTTAATTTATTTGAATCCTGTGACAGGAGCGGAAGATTTCAGCTTTTTCCAGCGGGAAAAACCCGGTCTATTCATTTTTCTGGGGGGAATGAAAAAAGGAGGTGATCCATTGACCACTCCATCCCATCACACTCCAGGGTTCTACATAGACGAAGGTGGGTTTGTACTTGGAATGCGAACTTTAAGTTACTTCGTAGTGGATTATATGGGCCAGAATAAGTAGCGAGTATTTAGAAGTAAAAATAATGAAATCAACACTCCCAATACTTTTAATTATATCCTTCTCCGGACTTGCTTTAATTCATTTTTATTGGGCAAGTGGAGGTCAGCGGGGATTTGAAAGTGCATTGCCTACAAATGAACAGGGGATCCGCATGCTTAACCCACAGACAATTGACAGTATAATCATTGGAGTCGCATTATCTCTGTTTGGACTCTTTTACTGGTCAACTTTCATTTCAGCAAAAGGCAAATTCCCCTATTGGATTAAAATTATTGGACTGTGGATCATCCCAATAATTTTTGCTTTGAGGGCATTGGGTGATTTCAAATACATCGGTTTTTTCAAACAAATTAAATCAACCGAATTTGCCAAGTTAGACACACTATTTTATTCTCCACTATGCTTGTTTATAGCACTAATCGGATTTGTCTTACTTAGCAAAAAATAACAAGTTCTGAAAACCACGGTTCGATATGAGCCGTGGTTTTTAGTTTATCTGCAGAAAACAAAACGAAAATTAAGCATCTCGATACTCTGTAGCTTATTTCCCCTTATTCTTCTGGTGCTTAGTCTTCAGTTGGTTTCTATTGGTTTTGGCTTTGGAATTCTTATTCCCACGCTTTTTCTCTTTCTCTTGCTGCTCTAAGTGAGGATTTGGCTTTTTATGCTCCTTTTTCTCATGAAAAGCTCCCTTATAATCAGGATTGTCTCGTTGTAGCAGGCGATCCAATTCACGTGCATAGGCCTGTTTTTCCTCAAATGGAGTAGCAGTCACATCCACTTCACCGGGTATTTCCGCCTCTTCCACTTTCATCCGGATGATCTCTTCGATCTTTTCGAAATGATAGGTTTCCGCAGGATTGACAAAACTGATTGCCTTGCCTTCTTGCTCAGCCCTACCTGTTCTACCTATCCTATGCACATAGTCTTCGTAGATCAAAGGCACATCGAAGTTGATCACATGAGATACCATAGTCACATCCAATCCTCTTGAGGCCACATCGGTGGCTACCAGAATACGTACATCACCGCCTTTGAAATCCTCAATAGAATTAATACGGGTATTTTGCCCCTTATTCGCATGAATCACGCGCACTTCACCATAGCTACGATGACTTAGAAAGGCAAACACCTCTTCCGCATTTTTTCTTGATCGGGTAAAAATTATGGCTCTACTGAATTCCTCATTCTTAAATAAATGAGCAAGTAGACTCAATTTCGTTTTAATATTAGGCACCAAATACTTCACCTGCCCGATCGTCTCAGCCGTGGTGGCTTGTGGAGTTACTTCCACCCGCTCCGGAAACTCCAGAAATTCGGCGGCAAACCTGTCGATACGTTCGCCGAAAGTTGCGGAGAACAGCAAGTTTTGTCTCTTGATAGGGATGATTTCCAAAATAGATCTGATCTGCGGCATAAAGCCCATATCCATCATTTTGTCCGCTTCATCCAAAACCAGGGTTTTGATTTCCTTGGTCAATATTTTCCCTTTTCTATAGATATCAAGAAATCTTCCGGGTGTGGAAACAATAATATCAACTCCTTTTTCCAAAATTTCAATCTGAGTCTTTGGCCCCAAACCACCGTAGAGCGCCACCATTCTCAAATCGGTATGAACTGCCATCTGCAGCACTACTTCTTCGATCTGCATCACCAGTTCACGAGTGGGTGCCAAAATCACAGCTCTGGCGTGGTCACCTTGCGCATATTTCACCTTCATTAGAAGCGGCAATACATAGGCAGCAGTCTTCCCTGTGCCTGTCTGAGCAATTCCCAGTACATCGTGTCCGGCAAGCGCAAGTGGGATCGCCTTTTCCTGAATAGGTGTAGGATGAGTGTAACCCGCATCCGCCACTGCATTCAATAGCTGTCTATTTAGCTTAAATGCTTCAAAAGTTGAGGCCTCATTGCTCATGATTCGTTAATTTTGGTTGAACTAGTAAAATCCTAAAAGGAGTAAAGATGAAAAGTATTCTGATCACCGGTGCAAATATAGTCAATGAAGGCCGGATAAGTCCGGGCGATGTGTTGGTAGAAAATGGAAGAATCTCAAAATTGGGAGAAGATCTCAGGATGGAGAAGGCTGACATTCATATTGACGCTACGGGAAAACACCTTTTCCCAGGAATAATTGACGATCAAGTACACTTCAGAGAACCGGGACTCACCCATAAAGCGGAGATCTACACGGAAGCAAAGGCAGGAGTAGCCGGAGGCACCACCTCTTATATGGAAATGCCAAACACCATTCCCCAGGCTACTACACTGGAATTACTTGAGCAGAAGTATTCCAGGGCTTCAGAAGTTTCGCTGGCAAACTATTCTTTTTTCATGGGGGCGACAAACAGCAACTTGGACGAGATCATGAAAGTGAACTTCGAAGAGGTGTGTGGATTAAAGATTTTCCAAGGCTCTTCCACAGGAAACATGGTGGTGGACAACATTGAATCCCTGGAAGAAATATTTAAACAGTGCAAAGCCATCATCGCCATACACAGTGAAAATGACAACATCATAAAAGCAAATCTCGATGAGTTCAAATCTATCTATGGTGACGACATTCCTGTAAAATTCCATGGGAAAATCAGATCCGAGGAAGCCTGCTACGATGCATCAAGCAGAGCTGTGGCCATGGCAAAAAAATACGGCACCCGCCTTCATATTCTTCATATCAGCACAGCAAAAGAACTGGAGCTTTTTACCAATACTATTCCGTTGGAAGAGAAAAAAGTAACCGCTGAGGCTTGTATTCACCATATGTGGTTTTCCGAAGCAGATTATGACACCAAGGGAAATCTGATCAAATGGAACCCAGCCGTAAAAACCGCCAAAGACAGAGAAGCAATTTTTAATGCAATGCTGGATGGCACCATCGATGTGGTCGCCACAGACCATGCCCCCCATACGCTGGAGGAAAAAGCACAAGTATACACTAAAGCTCCTTCCGGCGGACCGCTTAATCAACACAGCTTAGTCGCCATGCTAGACTTCTATCATCAAGGAAAAATCAGCCTGGAAAAAATCGCACTGAAAATGTGCCACAACGTAGCTACTTTATTCCATATCAAGGAAAGAGGATTTATCAGAGAAGGATATTATGCCGATTTGGTATTGGTCGACCTAAATAATCCATGGAAAGTCTCCAAGGAGAATATTTTATCCAAATGTGGCTGGTCTCCTTTCGAGGGTCACACCTTTAAGTCAAAGATCACACACACAGTCGTTTCCGGACATTTGGCGTACGAAAACGGAGCATTCCACGAAGGCAAAAAAGGTGAACGCCTTAATTTTTCAAGAAAATTTTAGAAATCATCTTGCGCTGATTCAGCATAATTATTACTTTTGCAGACCGTTTGGAAGAAAACAATCCAGATGATTAAATGGTGATTGTAGCTCAGCTGGTTAGAGCGCTGGTTTGTGGATCCAGAGGTCGCCGGTTCGAACCCGGTCTTTCACCCATCAAAAGCCCCTCAATTTGAGGGGCTTTGTTATTTATAGAGCCTCTATTGGCACAGCATTTGATAAAACCTGCCAGAACTAAACCAACTTCAGATGTTTACCTTGTTCAAAACTTCGCCAAAATTCCCTCAAGTGAAACCTATCAATCTAAGGATGGCAAAAAACTACTTGATGAAATTTGAAGAATCGTTGAGAAATTTCGAAGAAATTCAAAAAGAAGCGATTCATTCCTAATTATTTCTACAAAATCAAAAGGTTATGGAAACATAACCTTTATTTTTTTCCATTTCATTTTTCTTGTCGGTGCAAAGCTCTATTTTTAACAACATAGAATTTTTCCCGCATGAGTTATATCCATTTCGATAAAA
Source organism: Algoriphagus sp. 4150 (assembly GCF_031457395.1). Lineage (NCBI taxonomy): Bacteria > Pseudomonadati > Bacteroidota > Cytophagia > Cytophagales > Cyclobacteriaceae > Algoriphagus > Algoriphagus sp. 4150. The sequence goes on along the minus strand of NZ_JAVDWS010000036.1, from coordinate 14,465 downwards.
CACAACTAATCAATCTGAATTATTCTCTTGAAAGAGAGATCATCAGAACCAACCGTTCGGGTGCCTACACCAGCACTTCGATTATTTGCTGCAATACCCGCAAATACCACGGACTGCTGGTAGTACCTCAACCCCAAATTGATTCCCAAAGCCACGTCATGTTATCTACCGTCCACGAAACGGTGATCCAGCGTGGCGCAAGTTTCAATTTAGGCATCAGTAAATTTCCCGGTAATTATTCTCCAAGAGGACACAAATACCTTGAGGACTTTGATTCTGAGCCTATCCCGAAACTCACTTACCGCGTAGGCGGAGTTCTTTTACAAAAAGAACTGATTTTGGATACGAACAGAGATCGTCTGATGATCCGGTACACCTTACTGGATGCACACTCCCCTACTAAAATACGGGTTCAGCCGTTCTTGGCATTTCGGGGGTACCACGACCTTTCTAAGGCAAACACCTTTATAAACAAGAAATACAAGAAAGCGCCGAATGGAGCAGTCTTTCATCTTTACGATGCTTACGACCCGCTTTATCTGCAGATATCCAAAGAAGTAGAATTTGTTCCTGCTCCTGACTGGTATTACCAAATTGAATACATCTTGGAGCGTGAGCGGGGGTATGATTACCAGGAAGATCTATATGTTCCGGGATATTTCGAATTTGACATTGAAAAAGGCGAATCTGTCATATTTTCGGCTGGATTGACAGAAGCAGATCCAAAAACCCGCCAAAGCGCTTTCGAGAAAGAAATCGCAAGAAGAATTCCAAGAAGCAATTTTGTCAACTGTCTCAAAAACTCAGCAGGACAGTTCCTAAGACAGCGCGATGGTGACACAAGGGTTATAGCAGGATATCCATGGTTTGGATGGTGGGGAAGAGACACTTTTGTGGCTGCCCCGGGACTTACGCTTACTACAGGAGATTTCAAGACATTTCTTGACATCATGGACACCATGTCCAGAGATCTGAAAGGACCTCTTTTCCCTAATGTCGGGAGTGGAGTGACCACCAACATGAATTCAATAGATGCCCCGCTATGGTACTTCTGGGCATTGCAACAATACATACTATATACAGGAGACAGCAAAACCATCAAAGATCGATACCTCGCTAAAATGAAAGGCATCATAGATGGCTATGTAGAGGGAACAGAATTCAATATACATGTACTGGAAAATGGGCTGGTATACGGTGGCGCAGACGGAAAAGCCCTTACATGGATGGACGCAGTGACTCCCGACGGTCCCGTCACCCAGCGTAAAGGATGTCCTGTAGAGATACAGGCACTGTGGTATAATGCCCTTTGCTTTTACCATGAGTTGACAGGTGATGAAGAAGCTGCAGAACGTGCCGCGAAAATAAAAGAAACATTTAAGGCAGAATTTTGGTCAGACGAGCACGGCCATCTGGCAGATTGCATAGATGGTGACGAAAAAGATTGGGCAATACGTCCAAACATGATTTTTGCAACTTCGTTACCTTATATAATGCTGAGCGATGACAAATGTGACCAAGTGTTGGAAACGGCAAAATCAAAGCTCCTCACTCCGCGCGGAATGCGTTCACTTTCTCCTGATGATCCCGGATATAAAGGTTATTATTTCGGGGATCAAATCAGCAGAGATGAGGCTTATCATAACGGCACTGTATGGGTGTGGCCATTGGGACATTTTGTAGAAGGGTATATTAAACTCCATGGGAAGTCCGGGGCGAATTTTATCGAGAAAATCGTAACAGGTTTTGACGGAGTAATGTCGCAATATGGAGTTGGGGCAGTGGCAGAAATATATGATGGAGATCCCCCGCATCGCCCGAAAGGAGCGATTTCACAGGCTTGGAGCGTATCAGAATTGCTTAGAATGATGGATTTGGTCAAGAAGATATAAAAGACTCTTTATGAAGGTGCTAATGTTTGGGTGGGAATTCCCGCCACATATTTCAGGAGGTCTAGGGACGGCTTGCTACGGCTTGGTTAAGGGGCTGGCTCATCACCATCAAGACATCATATTTGTGGTCCCCAAACTTTGGGGCGATGAAGAACCGCTGGCAGATTTTGTCAATGCGAGCGACATCACTATAGATTACCGTGAAAAACGGTTTAAGAAATTCTGGAAAAACCTCACTTACTTAGAAGTGAGTAGTTTTCTGGTTCCTTACTTAGGCCCTGATGAATTTAGGAAATACACGGATTACGCTATTCACGACAGGACAGACGTAGATGAAAGTGTCTTCTCCAATAAATTTGAATTCAGCGGTAAATACGGTAAGGATCTGATGATGGAAGTGTCCCGCTATGCTCTCGTAGCGGCACACATCTCCAAAGCGAAAGAACATGACATTATCCATGCCCACGACTGGCTATCTTTCCCTGCAGGCATTGCAGCAAAGGAAATCAGCGGCAAACCCCTGATAGCTCATGTACATGCTACTGAATTTGACCGCTCCGGCGAATCCGTCAATCAAGTAGTATATGACATAGAGAGAGCGGGAATGCATGCTGCAGACCATATAGTCGCGGTAAGTCAACTGACCAAGAATATCATCATCAGAAAATACGGAGTTCCGGCAAGCAAGATAACAGTACTGCACAATGCAGTATTGGATGCAAGCATTATCAAATCCAGCTACCAAAAGAAAGTCCCGGAAAAAATCGTGACTTTTCTGGGTAGAATTACTTTTCAAAAAGGTCCTGAATACTTCGTAGAAGCCGCAAAAAAAGTCATAGAACGAGATCCGAATGTCCGTTTTGTAATGGCCGGAAACGGGGATTTATTGAATAGGATGATTGATAGGGTAGCAGAACTGCGGATGGGAACCAAGTTCCATTTCACCGGTTTTCTCAAAGGTGATGATGTAGATCACATGTATGCTATTTCAGACGTCTATGTGATGCCTTCAGTATCAGAGCCTTTTGGTATTTCACCCCTAGAAGCTGTCCGCCACAACACTCCTGTGATTATTTCCAAACAATCCGGAGTAGCCGAAGTACTCAATAATGCGATTAAAATTGATTTTTGGGATATAGACTCCATGGCAGATGCCATTTTCGCATTGCTTCACTACGACGGCATTTCCAGAATGTTCAAAGAATTGGGAACTGAAGAATTAAAAAAATTGAAATGGGAGCATGTAGCTGAAAAGCTTGTCACTGTATACCAAAAAACATTACCGCAAAAACCATGAGAACCATATGCTTTTACTTTCAGGTTCATCAGCCATACCGCCTGAAACCTTATCGCTTTTTTGATATCGGAGACGATCATCACTATTGGGACGATTTTTCCAATCGCAGCATCATGAGAAAAGTGGCACAAAAATGTTATCTCCCGATGAATGCCTTGCTACTGGAAATGATACATAAGTATAACGGAGCCTTTAAAGTGAGCTTTTCTATGTCAGGCGTTTTTCTAGACCAGCTGGAAGCCTATGCTCCCGATGTACTGGAAAGTTTTCAAAAGCTAGTGGCGACAGGCCATTGTGAATTACTCAATGAAACCTATGCCCACACACTTGCAGCGCTGAAGAGCAAGGAGGAGTTTCAAAGCATGGTGAAAAAACATCAGGAAAAAATAAAAAAACTCTTCAATGGATACCAGCCTAAAGTATTTAGAAACACCGAGTTAATCTATTCAGACCAGATTGGGGCTACCGTTGCAGAAATGGGTTTCGAAGCAATCCTGACTGAGGGAGCAAAGCACGTTCTCGGATGGAAAAGTCCCAATTATGTATACTGCAACAGCATCAATCCTAAGCTGAAAGTATTGCTGAAGAATTTCCAGCTTTCGGATGATATCGCTTTTAGATTTGGAAACAAAAGCTGGGATGACTATCCACTGACTACGGATAAGTTTGTAAAATGGATCAACAACGTCCCGGAAGAAGAAGAGACGATCAATCTCTTTATGGATTATGAAACGTTCGGAGAGCATCAATGGGCAGAAACCGGGATATTCGAATTTATGAAAGCACTCCCCGATGCGGTCTTCAGCAACACTAACTTCACATTCTCTACCCCATCCGAAATTGTCGCTAAAATTTCACCTGTAGGCAAAATCCATGTTCCCATCCCCATTTCTTGGGCAGATGAAGAGCGTGATTTGACAGCTTGGCTTGGCAACGATCTTCAAGACGAGGCATTTGATAGGTTGTATGAAATGGAGAAACTGGTGAAGGATATAGACGATGATGATATTCAGCGGGATTGGACATACCTGCAGACCAGTGATCACTTTTACTATATGTGTACCAAGTTCTTTTCTGATGGAGATATTCACGCTTACTTCAGTCCATATGAGTCCCCATATGAAGCATTTATCAACTACATGAATGTACTCAGCGATTTTATGATCAGAGTGAAAGAGAAATCCCAGCTCCCCCACTGATTCACCGATATGCTTATATTCAGAAAAAGACCGGCGTTTGCAGGTCTTTTTCCTTTACAACTAATAAGAATATGTATATCCTCTTTTCTACCAGTAATAGGAGAAAGGTGTCATAATATTCGGAAAACACTAGCGGAGCGACCACTTCGGCCAGTCCGCTGTGGCGGATCACCCGTCTTCGGCCAGCCTCGCCGTGACGGGTCTTCCTTCCGGTATAACAAGGGAAATATGCCTTCTGGCATCATTGCGGATAATCATAAATAAGAATATATAGCTACTCAATAACTCTCCTGCTCATTCGGAAAGTCCTTATTCTTCACATCTTTGATATATTGGCCAAAGGCATCCATCATAATTCCCTGTAGATCGGCATATTGCCTCAAAAATCTTGGCTTGAATTCCTGGGTGATTCCCAACATATCATGCACGACCAGCACCTGACCATCCACACCGCCTCCTGCACCTATTCCGATAATTGGAATGGACACTGATTCGGCTACTTTCTTCGCTAGATCTGCCGGGATTTTTTCCACCACTATTGCGAAGCATCCCAACTCTTCCAAAAGCTTCGCATCCTCCAAAAGTTTGGATGCTTCAGTATCTTCTTTAGCTCTCACGGTGTAAGTTCCAAACTTATAAATCGACTGGGGAGTCAATCCCAAGTGCCCCATTACAGGTACTCCTGCACTTAATATCCTCGCTACGGATTCTTTGATCTCAGACCCACCCTCCACTTTTATAGCATGGGCTCCTGACTCTTTCATAATCCGGATGGTAGATCTCAATGCCTCAGAGCTATTTCCCTGATAGCTACCAAAAGGAATATCAACTACCACGAAAGCTCTACTCACAGCTCTTACTACAGAAGAGGCATGATATATCATCTGATCCAACGTGATAGGCAAGGTAGTCTCGTGGCCGGCCATAACGTTTGAGGCAGAATCACCCACGAGAATAATATCGATTCCCGCTGCATCCACGATTTTGGCCATGGAATAATCATAGGCTGTGAGCATTGAGATCTTCTCACCACGATCTTTCATCTCCTGAAGAATGTGCGTAGTGATTCTTTTTACGTTTGCAGAGGAATGTACTGACATAGTATTAGTGTAGATAAACGAAGTAACTGTCTCCTGAGAAATCTACCTTGATATGTTCATTGAGTGTAGTAGAAAGTTCGAAACCCGTGTAATCCGGCCGAATCGGGAAAAGACCATGGCTGCGATTGACAAGCACTGCTATTTCCATTTTATGGAGTTCCTCTTCCAAAAAAGGCTTCATCGCATACACCAACGTTTTTCCGGTGTTGAGTACATCATCCACCAATATCAAGGTTTTTCCCTGCAAATCTATTGCAGCGGAAAGCTGTACTTGCTCCGAAGCAACATGGACTTTATCCAAAATAACTTCGGTCAGCTCAATTGTAAGTGGAGAGATTGCTTTTAGCTCGGCAGCAAGAAGTTGGGCCAGAGTACCGCCCATTCCGGAAATTCCTGCAAGCACAACGCCTTTTGAGTTGAGATTTCTTTCGTAAATCTCATAGGCCATCCGGGTGATCTTCTTCTTTATCTGCTGGTGATTGAGTACTTCGCTCATGGTGTTTTTCAAAAATGAAAATTAGGCCAATTCTACTTGGATTCAAAATCAAGCAGGCAGCTTATCTGTAATCATCTTCCTCATTGAGGATATTCAAATAACTTTCGTAGCGGTAAGGATGAATGAATCCTGCCTCCACCTTGTCGATCACTACACAGCCGGGTTCGTTCACATGCTGACAATTATTGTATTTGCACTGTCCAAGGTATTTTCTCATTTCAGGAAAATAATGGGACAGCTCGTTATCCTCAATATCCAAAATCCCAAACTCCTTGATTCCCGGAGTATCGATCAGATCACCGCCGTTCTCTAAGGCAAAAAGCTCAGCGAAAGTAGTGGTATGCACCCCTTTGGAAGTAAATCCGGAAACCTCCTTGGTATGCTGGGTAGCATCGGGAACCAGCGCATTGAGCAAAGTGGACTTTCCTACCCCCGAATGTCCCGAGATTAAGGTTGACTTACCGGCCAATACCGAATTGAATTTATCCTTCAGATTCTCCTCTTTCAGGGCAGACACTTCGAGTACTTGATATCCCAGAGGTTCGTAGATCTCGTGAATATCCAAAAGCCAGTCCTCCGCTTTTTCACCTGACATTTGATCCATTTTATTCACGACCAAAATGGCCGGGATCCGAAAACTCTCCGTGCTGACCAAAAATCTATCTATAAATCCCAAGGATGTCCTCGGACTTTTCATTGTAATGACAAGAATCGCCTGATCGAGATTGCTGGCAATGATATGGGAAAAATGCTGCTTTCGGGTTGACTTTCGGATCACATAATTCTCCCGTGGCAAAATATCCGAAATCACTGCGGTCTCCTGATTCTCTTCCTTTGCCAGTTCTACCCAATCTCCCACAGCAATTGGATTGGTCAACTTAAGGTCGTCTTGCTTAAACTTCCCCTTCAATCTGGAAGCAACGACTTCCCCCTCGGTCTGCACCAAATACCAGCTTCCCGTGGATTTTATCACTCTTCCCTTCATATGTTTATATTTTGTCTTTCATAAGGCCGTAATCTGTCTCGAACCTGCCTGGCGGCAGGCAGGTCGCAAGGTAAATAATCATCCATTGGGTGCAGTTATTCGTCATGCCCGATTTCATGCTTCAGAAAGCAATTTCTCCACCTTACTAATAATTTTTGCTGCTGCACCTATATTCATTTTCACCCATTTTCGAGCAGAATCAGCACTTTGCTGATAAAAATCAGGCTGTTCCAATCTCTCAAATACCGTCCTCAAACTTTCTACATCACTGACTTCAAATCCGCATCCATTTGCCTGACTTTCCACAGACTCCGGGAATTTTGCCGACCTTTTCAATTTGCCGAAAATCACGGGAATCCCGAAGCCCAAAGGCTCCAAAATATTATGAAGCCCTTTGCCAAAAGCACCTCCCACATAGGCCACTTTGGCAAATTGGTACAATGAACTTAGCATTCCAATATTATCAATAAAAAGTACATCTGAGGGCAAATTCGAATCCCATTGAGAATATCTGGAAGTTTTCAGCGATAATTGTTCGGACCAGCGTTTCATCGGCTCAGGATTCAAATCATGCGGAGCAATGATCCATCGGTAGGCCGGATTGGCATTCATCAGAGGGATCAATAGATCCATATCCTCTTGCCATACAGATCCTGCGACTATAGTCGGCTTATCTCCAATCCATTTAGCCAGTTCGGGAAACCCTTTATAATTCTTTGCAGTCTCTGCCACTCTGTCAAAACGGGTATCTCCGGCAATACTTGAATTCGAGTAGCCAATTGACTTCAGCAAGTCCAGCGTATTCTGATTTTGGGTAAAAATATAATCGAACTTAAACAGGATATCTCTAAAAAAACCATCTCTTCGGAAGTAAATCTGATCTGGGCGAAAAGCAGCTGAAAAAAGAAAAAGCGGTATTTCTTTGGCTTTGACAGCCCTGATATGGTGATACCACAGATCATACTTGACAAAAAAAACAATTGTCGGCTTGAGGTCAGACACGAATTTGTCAGCTTGTTTTTTGCTGTCCAGAGGCAAATAGGTAATAAAATCAACATTGGCCTGTGGCTTTTTGATCACGTTGTCAAAGCCTGACGGGCTAAAAAAACTTACTGCAACTAAATAGCCGGGATTCACCCGCTTCAATTCAGCAATTACAGGCCTTGCCTGCTCATATTCTCCTAAAGAAGCCACATGAAACCAGGCCAACTCACCGGGGCTTTTGGATCTAAAAGACAAAAGTCTCTGAAATAGATTTTTTCTACCTGCCAAGAAATGTCTAATTTTGGGGATAAACAGTCCACCCGGGAACAAAAGTATCCCGGTAAAAAATATCCCGATTCTATAAATCCATTTCATTTGTCAAAAGTAGCCATTTGACCGGAAATAGTTTTATTCAACATAATTTACACTCAGGAGGATTACAACTAGTCAGTTTCGTTCTTTTTAGCAAAAAAAACACTAACTGTGCCGTGCATTTCCCCCTAAAATTTGCTACTTTCAAAGCCCTCGTTTTTTCAAGAAGCTTGTTAAGTTCAGAGTTAATACACTATGATTAGAGTTTTATTTGTTTGTCTTGGCAATATATGCAGGTCTCCCTTGGCCGAAGCTATTCTTAATAGCAAAGTAGAGCTAGTCGGCATGCAGTCACAATTCAAATGTGACAGTGCGGGGACTTCTGATTTTCACATCGGTGAGCTGCCGGACGAAAGAACAATAAAATGCGCGTCAAAATACAATCTCCCACTGAACCACCGAAGCAGACAAGTGAACCGCACAGATTTTAGAGATTTCGACTATATTTTGGCAATGGATGATAACAACTTACGAAATCTAAACAACTTAAAAATCAGATATGGTTTTGCTGACAAAGAAATTCACCTGATGCGGAATTTTGTAGCTAAAACGCAAGGCATGTCTGTCCCGGACCCATACTATGGCGGGGAAGAAGGATTTGAAGAAATATACCAGATTTTGGACGAAGCTATCGATAGTTTCCTTGCTCAGGTAAAAGCCACTCATCAGCTCTATGCCTGATCGGCAAGAATAATCTCATAGACAATTCTTCCTACGGGGGCTTGCAAGCAGCAAGGTATCTGCAACTCATAGCCGTTCAGCTAACTTTTTGGAACGGCCTATCATCCACAGGTTGAGCGATCAGTCAACCGACGGGGAAGACAGGCCGATTACACCGGTAGTTTATCCAAGATTCAACGGGACTTTTCCCCCTGTCTCTACTGCTCTGAAAATCGCATCAATAATTTTCATATCCTTTACACCCTCTTCACCATTTACAGGCACTTCAGGATTTTTACCGTCAAAAATAATTGCGGCCATCTCATCCATCTGTACTGTCTGATGAGTAACAATCGGTTCATTTAGCGGGCCTTTATGAGTCTGTCCTTTGATAGGACCATATCCGGTAGATGGTTGCATTTCTACCCAGCCCTTGCTACCATTAAGAAAAAATCTATCCAGATTATTCATATTGTAGGTCGACAGGCATGAAGCAATGACTCCATTTGGAAAGCCAAGCTGAAACGTAATAGTCTCATCCAATCCTTCTTTAAATTTCTCAGGATTGGTTTTGACTTCTTGAGCTGTCACCCATATCGGCTCATCACCGATCATATATCTCGCACCGTTAATCGCATATATCCCTATATCCATCATCGCGCCTCCACCTGAAAGCGCACGGTCCATTCGCCACTGATTTGGATTACCTATTTCAAACCCGCATAATCCCTGAAAAAAGCGAACATCTCCCAATTCTCCATCTTTGCGCATGCGGATTACTTCCAATGTATTTGGTTCAAAGTGCATCCTATACCCGATCAGCAAATGGACTCCCGCCGCTTTACATGCATCCACCATAGCCTGCCCATCTTCTGCACTAGTGGCCATAGGCTTCTCACAGATCGCGTGCTTCCCAGCTTTTGCCACCCGGATTACCTGATCTTTGTGCAGGGCATTTGGAGTGATTACATATACTGCATCGATATCGGGATTGTCTTTTATCGCATCGAAGTTGTCGTAATTGTAACAGTTTTTGGCTGGGATGTTATAATTAGATTTCCAGTCTTCAATTTTAGAAGGAGTGCCACTGATCACTCCCACAAGTTTTACACGCTCACAGTCCTGAATCGCTTCTGCGACTCTTGTGCCATAGCTTCCCAAGCCCATAATGGCAACCCGGAGTGTTTTGGAATCTTTGGCAGGTGTGTTCATAGAATTTGTCATAGCTGAAAGAGGGGTTAAAGCAGGTACAGCCAATGCCATAGCAGACAGGCTGGCCTTTTGCAAAAATAATCTTCTGGTTTCCATGGCTTAGGTTTGGGATTAGGTTATTGAGTTATGATATCCTGAAAATATTGATTTTTGACCAAATACCCTCAACCTTTCGCAAATGCCTTCGTCAAAGTCTACTTTATCCTTCGTACGATCTGAACCGTATTTCTCGTACTTTGCTCCAATAGCACCTCATAGCCTTTCAGTAGCTTTGGTATAGAATCATTATCCGGATGAAGTACAGTGAGTAGCTCCAGCCCTTCATTGTACCTAATCTCAAAATGCCTGTTAAGCTGTGTCAGCAACTGCTCCAACTTAAACAACTGGGAATCGATCACCAGAGAGATGGAAATTGCAGAAGTCTGCAGCATGTTCACACGCAACTTAAGCCCCTGCAATTGCTCATATACTTGATGGATGTGCTTCTCTTCTATAAAGGTGAAATCTGTCACCTTAAAGCTCACGAGAATCTGGTCTTTTTTCAGAATAAAAGTGGGTATCGGTTCAGCCTTGGCCTGTGAATAGATTTTAGTTCCCGGCTCATCCGGATTGAGAAAAGACTTGACAAAAAGTGGGATATTTGAGTTTGCCAAGGGTTTGATTGTCTTGGGATGAATGACAGATGCACCGTAGAAAGTCATTTCCGCAGCTTGCCCATAATCCAGCTCCGCAAAAAGAGTGGTGTTGGCAAAAATCTTCGGATCTGCATTCAGCACACCCGGCACATCTTTCCAGATGGTCACAGATCCGGCATCAAGGCTCGCAGCCAAAATCGCAGCGGTAAAATCTGACCCTTCCCTTCCCAATGTAGTGGGCCTTCCTACACTGTCCTTCCCAATAAATCCCTGCGTCAAAACAGGAAATTGCGCCAGCTTTGGCTTCAGTTGAGACTGGCAATTATTACGAGTCCTCTCCCAATTTATTTTCGCAAAGCGGAAATCACTGTCGGTACAAATCAGCTCTCTGGCATCTTGCCAAAGAACAAGTAAATTTTGAGAGCATAAATACTCCATCACTATTCGGGAAGAAAGAAGCTCACCAAAACCGATTATCCTGTCATAATACTCATCGTAGTTATCCTTGGAAATAGGCTTGTCTAGCTCATGATGGAGTCGGATAAAATAATTCTCGATTTTCGGAAAAATCACATGTCCTTCCGGAAACAACGCCATGCAAATATCTAAATGGAAGCTTTTTAAAATTGTACTATTCGTAGAATAATCCCGGTTCTCCAATTTGAGAGACAGAATACCCTCCAAGTGATTAGTGGTTTTCCCCATGGCCGACACAACAATCACAAAATTATTTCGCAATCGATTACGGAGAATAATAGCTAAGTTTTGCAATGCAAGCGCATCTTTCACTGATGCCCCTCCAAATTTGTAAATTTGAGTTTTGGTCATTAAAATATTTGCTTATTTTTCAAGAGAATTAAACCACCAATTGAACTATTCCAATACATGAAAACTCTACCTTACCAGCCTGACCAAAGCGGCCTGGCATACTCTGTCGGTACCACACTTGATCGCTTCATCAAACTCAAGCAAAGCGATTTCCCATTTGCCTCAGGCGAACTTTCACAACTGCTACGTGATATAGCACTTGCTGCGAAGATAGTAAATCGTGAAACTACACGTGCAGGACTATCCAATATCGGAGGAGCTTTCGGTCAAGTCAATGTACAAGGTGAAGAACAGCAAAAACTGGACGTCATAGCAAATATCAGATTTATGCGTGCTCTGAGTAAGGGAGGCGAAGTCTGTGCCATAGTTTCAGAAGAAGAGGATGCTGTGATAGATTTGCAAAACAGTTCCGGCAAATATGTAGTGGCTATAGACCCGCTGGACGGAAGCTCAAATATTGACGTCAATATCAGTATAGGGACAATTTTCTCGATTTACCGAAGAAAAACTCCTATCGGCAGCCCTGTTCAAATGGAAGATATTATGCAAGCAGGTACAGAGCAGGTCGCGGCAGGCTATGTGCTCTATGGCTCTTCCACTATGCTTGTATACACTACATGCTGTGGGGTAAATGGATTTACCTATGAGCAATCATTAGGTGAATTTTTCCTTTCTCACCCCAACATTCAGGCTCCTAAAAATGGAGAAATCTACTCGGTAAATGAGGGAACCGAGAAAGAATGGGAAGATGGAATCAAGACATACATAGACGAATGCAAGGAAAGAAAGTACTCAGCAAGGTACATTGGCTCCCTTGTTGCTGATTTTCATAGAAATCTGTTAAAAGGTGGAATATATCTGTATCCTGCCACCAAAAAGAATCCTTCAGGAAAGCTTCGCCTGCTCTATGAAGCCAATGCATTGGCACTCATCGCAGAGCAAGCCGGTGCAATGGCTACAGATGGAACTCAAAGAATTCTGGAAATCGTCCCTACTTCGCTTCACCAAAGAACCCCTCTGCTGATTGGCTCATCCGACATGGTCAAAGAGGCCGAATCCATGATTTCTTCCGCAGTAGAAAAGTCTATTCTATAAGCAGTAGGTGTAAAAAAACACGGGAATCGTAAAATGTGGTTTATCTTGCATCCTCATTAGCAAGCCATGAAATCGAGCCCGTACCTACGGGAACGTATGGCGGAATGATTATTACCACAGGTCTGCCGGCAGGTAGGTGCAGGACTCTATAGCCTGTTCCGAATAGTCAGGGTGACCTATGAAAAGCAAATCTATAAACCTATGAATACTATCAATCGCTATTTGCCTATTGTCTGTCTGGCAGCAGGGCTGTCTAGTTGGAGTTCCTGCTCTTCAAAAGAAGAAGTTAAAGCCGAACCTATCGACGAGACTTACGCTGTTCAAACTGAAAAGATGCTGGTTAACGTCGACACACTGTACACAGAATTTGATAATCCTTGGGGAATGACATGGCTTGGTGACGGCAAAATGCTGGTCACAGAGAAAAAAGGAGAAATTCTGATTTTCAAAGACGACAAGTTTACCGGAGAGAAAATCCAGGGACTTCCGGAAGTTTGGACAATAAATCAATCCGGACTTATGGATATTACTGTTCATCCGAATTTCGATGAAAATGGATGGATCTATATTTCCTATGGTAAACCAATGCCTGACAGCACTTCTTCTACTACTATCATGAGATTTAAGTTGGAAGGCAACAACGCCGTCAATCAAGAAGAGCTTATCCAGTCTCTCCCAGCATGGAAAGGAGGAAGACATCTGGGAAGTCGAATCGTATTTGACAATGATGGATATCTCTACTACTCCAGCGGAGAGCGCGGAGATACTCCTTCCAATGCCCAAGACTTAACCAATTCCCATGGAAAAATCCACAGGATTCATGACGACGGAAGTATCCCGGCAGACAATCCATTTGTAGCTACCGAAGGTGCTATGCCTTCAATCTGGACTTATGGAAACAGAAATCCCCAAGGAATGTATTTCGATAAGGAGAACAATAAATTGTACGCTGCCGAGCATGGACCGCAAGGTGGCGATGAGTTAAACCTGATCGAAAAAGGTAAAAATTACGGTTGGCCGGTGATCACTTGGGGAATAGATTACAATGGAACTCCAATATCCGATATCCAGGAAAAAGAAGGAATGGAACAACCATTGACCTATTTTGTTCCATCGATCGCCACCTCCGGCATAACGATGGTTACTTCAGACAAGTACCCTGCCTGGAAAGGCGATATACTTATTGGAGCACTGGCAAAAATGCACATCAATCGAGTGGACATGGACGGAGCAAAGGCTTTATCCCAAGAGGTGATGCTTCAGGATATCGGTCGGGTACGCCAGGTTTCTCAAAGTCCGGACGGCTATATCTATGCGATTACCCAAGGTAGCGGACTGATGGTAAAACTGATTCCTATTAGATAGTCATTACAGGTTGCAGAAGAACAAATACAGCTTTGGACTGTAGTTTTCAAAACGCCTTTATATTTTGCTTGCAGTCCTCCAAAGACACAGATTAGGGATTAAACAAATAAGGCTAGTCGAGAAATCGACTAGCCTTTTAAACTTTTTAATCTTGTGACAATCTCTTTTATGTATATCCGCTTTTCTGCCAGTAAAGAAACAAAAGCAATATAGGATTTGGTAATCCCGATAGCCATCGGGACATTCAAGATGATACTCCCTGAATAAAGTTGACACATTTTGTTGGGACAAAAAACCAATTAAGATGAAAAAAGGATTTCAACTAAAGCCCCAACGTATTTTCAG